>CAYRVY010000049.1:0-9649 GCA_964427695.1 uncultured Flavobacteriaceae bacterium | reverse complement strand
CTGGAGTGTTTCCACTTTTAGATATGCAAACAACCACATCATCTTCCAGAATTAAACCTAAATCACCATGAATAGCATCTGCTGCATGCATAAAAATAGCTGGAGTTCCAGTAGAATTTAAAGTCGCAACAATCTTATTTGCTATAATGGCACTTTTTCCGATACCAGTAATAATTACTCTACCTTTAGAGTTATATATTAGCTGGGTTGCTTTTGCAAAATCATCATTCAATAAATTTGAAAGGTTAGCAATAGCTTGGCTCTCTATATCTATAGTGTCTTTTGCTATTTTTAGAATTGAATCTGTTTTGTTCAAAATTTATAATTTAAGGTTTGATGCATATAAAGATTTTACTATCTTTAAATATTACTACAAAAAAACAAAAAATAATAATGAGAGTTCACTTTAAACTATAGAAATCGGATAATTATTTTTTTATAAATTTAAGTAGATTAAATGTATTAATTAGGGGATTAATGAGTAATAGCGAAAACGAGTTACAAAAAGCGTTAAAAACATATTTTGGGTTTAGCACTTTTAAGGGCTTACAAGAAGAAGTAATAAAAAATGTTATGTCTAATAATAACACTTTTGTTATTATGCCAACAGGTGGTGGTAAATCATTATGTTATCAGTTACCTGCAATAATGAAAGAAGGAACAGCCATTATAGTATCTCCTTTAATTGCCTTAATGAAAAACCAAGTAGATGCCATAAGAGGTGTTTCTAAAGAAGAAGGTGTAGCACATGTTTTAAATTCATCATTAAATAAAACCGAAGTAAAAAAAGTTAAACAGGATATAGTAGATGGTATTACGAAATTACTTTATGTTGCTCCAGAGTCGTTGACAAAAGAAGAGAATGTAGAATTTTTAAAATCTCAAAAAATCTCATTCATGGCAATAGATGAAGCGCATTGTATTAGTGAATGGGGACACGATTTTAGACCAGAATATAGAAACCTTCGACATATTATAAAACGTATTGGAGATAATATTCCAATGATTGGCTTAACTGCTACAGCAACACCAAAAGTTCAAGAAGATATCTTAAAGAATCTTGGAATTACCGACGCAAAAACATTTAAAGCATCATTTAACAGACCAAATTTATTTTATGAAGTGCGTCCTAAAACGAAAAATGTAGATGCAGATATTATTCGTTTTGTGAAACAAAACGAAGGCAAATCAGGAATCGTTTATTGCCTAAGTAGAAAACGGGTTGAAGAATTAGCCCAAGTACTTCAAGTAAATGGTGTTAAAGCTGTACCATATCATGCAGGATTAGATTCTAAAACAAGAGTAAGACATCAAGATATGTTTTTGATGGAAGATGCAGATGTCGTAGTTGCAACTATTGCTTTTGGGATGGGAATAGATAAACCAGATGTGCGCTTTGTGATACATCACGATATTCCTAAAAGTATTGAAAGCTATTATCAAGAAACTGGTCGTGCAGGACGAGATGGTGGCGAAGGGCATTGTTTGGCATACTATGCATATAAGGATATAGAAAAACTTGAAAAGTTTATGTCTGGAAAACCTGTTGCCGAACAAGAAATTGGTCATGCTTTATTACAGGAAGTTGTCGCTTTTGCCGAAACTTCGATGTCCAGACGAAAATTCATCCTACATTATTTTGGAGAAGAATTTGATAACGAAACAGGTGAAGGTGGAGAAATGGACGATAATATGCGTAATCCTAAAAAGCAAGTAGAAGCAAAAGATGAAGTAAGTATTTTATTGGATGTTGTTTCCAAAACCAACCAAAAATACAAAAGCAAAGATTTAGTTAATGTTATTATTGGCAAAGAAAACGCTTTAATAAAGTCGCATAAAACAAACACTCAACCTTTTTTTGGGATTGGAAAAGACAAAATCGACAAATATTGGATGGCATTAATTCGTCAAGTTTTAGTTGCTAGTTTCTTAAAAAAAGACATAGAAACTTATGGTGTTTTAAAAATAAAAGATGAAGGTAAATCCTTTTTAGATAAGCCTTCATCGTTTATGATGACCGAAGATCATGTGTTTGACTACGACGACGATAGCACTATTATAACAAATGCTAAAGGTGGTGGTATTGCTGCAGATGAAGATTTAATGAAAATGCTTAAAGATTTACGCAAACAAAACGCAAAAAGAATGGGCATACCACCTTTTGTGATTTTTCAAGATCCTTCATTAGAAGATATGACGCTTAAATATCCTATTTCGTTAGAGGAACTTGCAAATGTTCATGGTGTTGGAGAAGGAAAAGCCAAAAAATATGGAGAAGATTTTGTAGAACTTATTAAAGCATACGTTGAAGAAAATGAAATTGTACGACTACAAGATATGGTTGTTAAATCTACTGGTACAAACTCGGCTTTAAAACTATACATCATTCAAAATATTGATAGAAAATTACCATTGGATGATATTGCTTCTGCTAAAGGAATGGAAATGCCAGATTTTATTAAGGAGATGGAAGCTATTGTTTTTTCAGGCACAAAGCTTAATATATCGTATTGGATTGATGATATATTTGATGAAGACCAGCAAGAAGAAATCTATGATTATTTTATAGAAGCAGAAACCGATAAAATTGATGATGCTATTGAAGAATTTGATGGCGATTATGACGATGAAGAACTCCGTTTATATCGTATTAAATTTATTAGTGAAGTAGCTAATTAAGTTTTAATCTTCCAAATTCCAAATTCCAAATTCGTAAATCGTAAATCGTAAATCTTTCCTATCTTTGCACTCGAAAAATAAAACAACAACTATGCAAGACGGTTTATACGCAAAATTTAATACAAGTAAAGGCGAAATTTTAGTCGCTTTAGAATACCAAAAAACACCAGGAACAGTTGGTAATTTCGTGGCTTTAGCTGAAGGAAATTTAGAAAATTCTATAAAGCCACAAGGTACACCTTATTATGATGGTTTAAAATTTCATAGAGTTATTCCAGATTTTATGATTCAAGGTGGTTGCCCTTTGGGTTCTGGAACTGGAAATCCAGGATACAAATTTGCTGATGAATTTCACCCAGATTTAAAACATGATGGACCTGGAGTGTTATCTATGGCAAATTCTGGACCAGCAACAAACGGAAGCCAGTTTTTTATAACTCATATCGAAACTTCTTGGTTAGATGGAAAGCATACCGTTTTTGGAAAAGTTATTGAAGGGCATGATAAAGTAGATGCTATTACTCAAGAAGATAAAATAGAAAGTTTAAAAATTGTTAGAGTAGGAGCAGAAGCAGAATCATTTAATGCTGTTGAAGCCTTTAGAACATTTGAAGGCTCTCGCGAAAAATTATTAGCCGAAGCTAAAATGGCACAAGAAGAAGAACTCGAAAAATTAGCAACAGGATTTAATAAAACCAAAAGTGGGTTATGTTACCAAATGCTTCAAAAAGGTAGTGGAACTCAAGCCGAAAAAGGTAAAACAGTTTCTGTTCATTATAAAGGACAATTAGCAGATGGTACAGTTTTCGATTCATCATACAAGCGTAATCAACCTTTAGATTTTACTTTAGGTGTTGGTCAGGTAATTTCTGGTTGGGACGAAGGGATTCAGCTTTTAAAAGTTGGTGATAAAGCACGCTTTGTCATTCCAGGTGATTTGGCTTATGGTAATGCAGGAGCAGGAGCTGCAATTCCACCAGATGCTACATTAATTTTTGATGTCGAGTTGATGGATGTAAAGTAAGTAGAATTCTGATTTTGAAAAGCTTGCGCATTCAAAATTAAGAATATCACTTATCCTGAGCGTAGTCGAAGGATCTTTAATGAATTTTGATTAGGCTATAGTAACATAAAATTAAAATATGCGTCTCATTTAATATGAGACGTTTTTTTATGTATCAATGTATTAATCAATCAACCTTTTAAAAATGAACTTTTCAAAGAAAACTCACGAACTCGATAGCAACAATAGAAATTCTGTGAGTAAAACTAAATCTTTATTGTTTTTTTTATTTCTTATAGTTGTAGTTTATAGCTGTTCTAAAAACATAGACTATTCTTCAGAGTATATAGAACAAACTTCAGGGCGTTATTTATATAATCAAGATGATGTTTTAGATATATATTATGTCAATAAAAAGTTGTTTTTAAAATGGAGAGGAGCCGAAAAAATTGAGCCAGTAATTTTAGATAAAAATATATTTTTTGTTATCGAGATGTACAAGAAATTACATTTTGTTCAGCATCCAGAAACTAAAAAACGTTATTTGTCTATAATATCTGAAGACAATAAGGATCAAATCACTTATGACTATTTAAAAGTAGAAGATTCCTTTAAAACACCAAGTATGCACTTAAAGAATAAGAATTATGACAAATCACTTGTTGGATTTTTAGAGATACAAAAACAAGATTCTACAAGTGTACTGATTAACGAAAGAGAAATTAATAGTCTTGGTTATAAATTATTGAGGAAAAAAGAATATCAAAATGCTATAGATTTGTTTAAAATTAATGTGGTATTATTTCCTGAAAGTGATAACGTTTATGACAGTTTAGCTGATGCTTATTTAAGACATGGAGATAGTTTAAATGCTTTTAGTAATTATAAAAAAGCGTTAGAATTTAATAATGGAAATAAGAGAGCGAAACAATTTGTTGATGCATATAATAAAAAATACAACTAAAAATTTAGTATATTATATTTTTATTCTAATACTTCAATTTAAAGTATTTTTTATATTTATCTATGACAAATTCAAAATTAGAACAACTAAAATATCCAATAGGTAAATTTGATTGCCCAAATAATATTTCATCAGAGCAAATTAAAAACTGGATATCCATTTTAGAACATTTTCCCAATCGTCTTGAGAATCTGGTAAAAGATTTAACAGATAAACAATTAGATACACCTTACAGACCAGAAGGTTGGACAATGCGTCAAGTAGTTCATCATTTAGCAGACAGTCATCATAATAGTTATACACGATTTAAATGGACTTTGACTGAAGACAAACCAATAATTAAAGTGTATTATGAACAACGTTGGGCAGAATTATTTGATACCAAAACAGCTCCAATAGAAATGTCTATAAATCACTTAAAAGCTGTGCATGCTAAATTGGTGTTTTTGGTAAAAGGATTACATATTTCAGATCTTGACAAAGTATTTATACATCCAGAAGGAAATGAAACGGTTATGTTAAAAGAAAATTTAGGGATTTATGCATGGCATAGTAACCATCATTATGCGCATATTGAAAGTTTACTAATGCGGAAGAGATGGATTTAATTAAAGCAATAATCTAAATCCAAAAACAGGAAGCTCACCTTGCATAAAATCTAAATCTTCTGATCTTTTAAAACCAATACGTTCATACATTTTCCAAGCTACTTGCATCGCTTTAGTTGTATGAATGACCACTTGATAGTGTTTATTACCTTTAGCATTTTGGATACATTTGTTAGTAAGTAATTTGCCAACACCTTTCCCTCTAGCTGTTGCATCAACTGCCAATAATCTAAATCCAGAAGCATTATGTTCTTTAGTAGCAGTTCCTCCAGAACCATAGAATTTCATATCGCTAAAATAAACAACTGCTCCTTCAATTTTTCCTTCGGATGAAACGGCAACTAAAAGCTCTGTCTTTGGTTGTTTTGTCAATGCTCCAATATTAGCAAGCATGTTATAATAATCTGGTTGATCATATTTTTTAGGAAATCCTTCAAGTTGTGAATAAACCTGAACCATTAATTTTCCAATATCCTCAAATTCGCTTGGTTTTGCATTTCTTACGATGTACTCTTGTTTATTAATAATTCTATAATTTAATTTTTAAAAAAACATCACTACTTTCTCCACTTAATATTACAACCTATGCTAGGTTTTTGTTGTGCTATATTTTCTTCATTATTAAGTAAACAATCCAAAGCAAATCTTAAATCGTTTCCTGTAACAGGAATACCATTTCCTGGACGAGAATCGTCTAATTGTCCACGATAAACTAATTTTAATTCGTTATCAAACACGTATAAATCTGGAGTACAAGCAGCATCATACGCTCTTGCAATATCCTGACTTTCATCGTATAAATAAGGAAAAGGATACCCAACTTCTTGAGCATGAATCTTCATTTGCTTTGGACCATCTTGAGGATATGTTTCAGCATCATTACTAGAAATAGCTATAAAACTTAAGCCTTTTTCAGAATAATAATTTGCAATAACAACCAATTCAGAATTTACATGAACTACAAAAGGGCAATGATTGCAAATAAACATAATAATAGTTCCTTTACTGCCTTTAAGCTTTTGTAAGTCAGCATATTCGTTATTTACAGTGTTTAATAAATTAAAGCTTGGAGCAACTGTTCCTAACGGAATCATATTAGATGGAGTTTGAGCCATGAGAAAATATTTTGTTCAAAGTTCGTAAATATTTGTATTTTTAAAAAATGACAAGACAAATAACTTTCGAAGATTTTGCTAAAGTAGATTTACGTGTAGGAACCATTATAGAAGTAAACGATTTTCCAGAGGCTCGTAATCCTGCCTACAAATTAACTATCGATTTTGGTGAATTAGGAGTAAAAAAATCATCAGCTCAAATTACTACCTTATATACTAAAGAAGAATTGTTAAATAGGCAAATTGTTGCTGTTATTAATTTTCCAAAAAAACAAATTGCTACATTTATGAGCGAGTGTTTAGTTATGGGAGCACTAAAAGGCAACGATGTTACTTTACTAAAACCTGAGCAGAACGTCGAGAATGGTTCAACGGTATCTTAAAGATTATGCAAGAACTAGATAGTGTTCAAATAAATTTTGACAGCAGTGGACTTTGGGTACTTAACATTACTCTTGCTGTGGTAATGTTTGGAGTGGCGTTATCAATAACCATCAACGACTTTAAACATATTTTGCATCAACCAAAATTAGTTTTAGTTGGAATTTTATCACAGTTTGTCATATTGCCTTTACTTACTTTTTTATTGATAATAATTATAAAGCCACAACCTAGCATTGCTTTAGGAATGATGATGGTTGCTGCTTGTCCTGGAGGGAACATTTCTAACTTTATGACCCATTTAGCAAAGGGAAATACTGCATTATCTGTGAGTTTAACTGCATTTGCTACATTTTTGGCAATGTTCATGACACCTTTTAACTTTCAGTTTTATGGTAATATGTATGAACCAACAGCAGAAATTTTAAGAAAAGTTTCGATAGAACCATTAGAGTTGGTAAAAGTTATTTTGATGATTTTAGGAGTGCCATTATTTTTAGGAATGCTATTGAGAAGTAAATATCCACAATTAGCAATAAAGCTTTCAAAACTATTAAAACCATTTTCCATTATAATTTTTATAGCAATAGTGTTAATTGCGTTTTCTAATAATCTGGATGTGTTTAATAATTATATACATTATGTGTTGGCAATAGGAATCAGCCACAATATATTAGCCATTTTGTTAGGATTTACTATAGCAAAATTGTTTAGATTATCCTTTAAAAACCAGAAAACATTAGCCATTGAAACCGGAATTCAGAATTCTGGATTAGGCTTGTTATTAATTTTTACATTTTTTAGTGGATTAGGAGGTATGGCAATATTAGCAGCGTTTTGGGGAATATGGCATATTATTTCCGGACTGTTGTTAGCTTTTTATTGGTCTAATAAAACATCAAAAGTTTGAAGCAATTATGGTTATATAGCGTTAGAGCCTATATTAAATTAGGATTATTCTTTTATTTCAAAGAAATTAAAGTAGACGATGTTAAACATCTACCTAAAGACAAACCCGTTTTGTTCTTATCAAATCATCATAACGCCTTAATAGATGCGCTTTTAATTGCTATAAAATGCGGACGCTTTTCTTATTTTTTAACTCGTGCCAGTGTATTTAAAAATCCGATTGTTAGTAAACTACTAAAGAGCTTGAATATGCTCCCGGTTTATCGTATTAGAGACGGTTGGAATACAATTAGTAATAACAATTTAATTTTTGAATCCTGTACAGATTTACTGCATCAAAATGAAGCTGTTTTTATTTTTCCAGAAGGCAACCATAATCTAAATCGTACTGTGCGACCTTTAAGTAAAGGGTTTACTCGCATTGTTTTTGATACGCTTGAGAAATATCCCGAAATGGATTTACACCTAATTCCAATAGGTTTAAATTTCGTGAATGCTGAAGGATTTCCGGATAGCGTGTCTATATATTTTGGAAAACCTATTGCAGCAAAACCGTTTGTTTCAGATAATAGAAATGAATCTGTTTTGAATTTGAAACAAAAAATTCATTTTGAAATTTCAAAATTAGCAACACATATTCCAGTAGAGGACTATCAGGAAACTCTTCAAAAGTTAGATGCTTTAAAAGTAGATTACCTAAATCCAAAAGCAGTAAATAAATGTATAGCCAATAATTTTGAAAGCTGTGAGCAAAAACCAAAATCTAAATTTAATTGGCTACGCTCTTTTTTAAAGGGATTACTTATTTTAAACATACTTCCACCTTATCTTATCTGGAAGTTTGTAGCACAGCCTAAAATAAAAGAAATAGAGTTTATTGCTACTTTTAGATTTGCAATAGCAATAACTTTAGTACCAATATATTTATTAATAATTTGTTTGGTGTTAGCTTCTGTATTTACTTCTATTTTTGGTTTGAGTTATTTTATTTTAGTAATAACTCTTAGCCTTTTAGCCGTTAAATTATAATTCCTTTCTAAAGAAAATAGCAATTATTAAAGTTTTTATATCATACCAAGTAATGGATTAAATCTGTTGTTACTTGTTAACTCTATTCTGTTTTTTAATTAATTGTATTGGTTTGTTTAGGTGTTCAGTTTCTTTATAAGTTTGAACTTTTTTGAGAGAAACAATCGACCGTTTAATTTTCAACCAAATTAGATTTACTATTTTTCTATCGATAATTCCAGAAAATAAATCAATCGGTTTTATGTCTGTATTAAATTCATACCATTTACTGTAAATTTTCATAACTTGTATAACATTACCATTACTTAATAAAATCCCACTATCTATACCGTTTTCTTCAGTTTCATTAAATTCAGTAATGTTTTTGTTAACTAAATTCAGCATATCATCTGAAGTAAAATAAGTCACAAGTTCTTCTTCCCATTTACTATTTATTTTTAGTCTAGTTTTCTGTTTTATTTTCGAAATGTCTCTAAAACTGTCGAACAATTTTTGTTGACTTTTAGAATAAGAATTATCCTTTTCTAATTGACTGAAAGAAATAAATTCTAATTCAGTCTTTTTTTTCAGTTCATCAATATCTATTGGCTTCAAAACATTAAATAGCATAGCTAAAAATAAAGACCCAAAATCAGAAGATGCAATTTTTTTGTCAATTGATAAAATGGGTATTTTTGGTTTGTTTTTAGAATTAGCGACGTTTTTTGTAATGTGAAAATTAATATCATTTTCAGCATTAAAAGAAATTGTAAAATGTTGGTCAGTTGGTAATCCTTTAAATCCAAACGAAACTAAATGTTCTTTAAATTGCATCCAAAACAATCCTTTAATCGATATGTAATTAAGTTTGTTTTTAGTTTCTGTCATTTTTTACTTGACTTATACAAATAGCTTTAAAACTACAACTCTTCCCTAAAAAAAATAGCATTCATAAGTAACTTATTTGTACCATACCAAAAGG
>CAYRVY010000048.1:2931-9651 GCA_964427695.1 uncultured Flavobacteriaceae bacterium | reverse complement strand
TTATGACTATTATTTATGTTATGACATTTGGTTCGTTTATTGGGTATTCTATGGTATTTCCAAAATTAGCTCAAGATATTTTTGTGTATTCAAATGCTTTAGACCCAGAATGGGTAAACCCAAACGCTCCTAATATTATGCTTTGGGCATTTTTAGGTCCAGTAATTGGAGCTTTAATCAGACCTCTTGGAGGAATACTTTCAGATAAAGTAAATAGTGGATCAAGAGTAACTGCGTGGAGTACTTTTTTCCAAATTCTTGCAGCCCTGGCTGTTGCATATTATGTTGTTCAGGCAAGAGGAACCGATACTCCAGAAGTATACTGGTGGCCTTTCTTTGCGTGTTTCATGGTTTTATTTATGATGACAGGGATAGGAAACGCCTCTACCTTTAGAAGTATTCCATATATTTTCTCTAAAGAAAAAGCAGGTCCGGTATTAGGCTGGACAGCAGCAATAGGTGCTTATGGTGCTTTTATTATTCCAATAGTATTTGGACAACAAGTAAAAGCAGGAACTGCAGAGTATGCACTCTATGGTTTCTCTATATATTATTTAATCTGTTTAATACTCAATTGGTGGTATTATTTGGGACCTAAAAGAGAATTTGATAAGCCTTAAATATCTTTGAAGACCTAAAGTGTTGCCTTTAATAATTCAACAACTAAACAATAAAACGAATAAAATGAGCTTAAATTTAAAGAACCTAAACAAACAAGATCCATTAAAAAGAATGGTAGAACGCCAAAATGAAACCGAAGAGTTCTCACCTATGGATCCGCCGGATGCTTTTCAACCCCCAGTTTTGGATGAAGTGAAATATGAAGACATGCACCCCTTAATTCAATTATTAATGGACGAACACAAGGTTTGTAATAAAGTAATAAATACTTTTGAAAATACACTAAACACATTACACACAGAAGGGTTTTCTAAAAGTACATTAGATGGAATTAATGATTTTTTCTCTTTCTTTGATGAATCTATTATTGAGCATAACAGAAAAGAAGACAATACAATTTTTGCCAACTTAAATACGATACTTCACAAAAAAGGAGAATATAGCACAGGAACAGAAAAAACCGTTGTTGATTTAATGGAAGATGAACATATAAAAATGCTACAACTTGCTGCCATATCTTTTAATTTATTTGGACTTATTACACGTATTCCGCACGATCCATCAAGATTGGTTATTTTAGATTTAGCAGTTGAACAATCTAAAGCATTAATCGAAATGTTGAAGCTCCATATTTTTAGAGAAGACAATGTTGTTTTTCCGATGGCTAATAACTATTTATTAAAAGAAATTTTGGACTCCATGAAGAAATAGAATAAGTATAATACCTAAATTTTTTATATATGAACAGGCATTTTTTTAATTACTTTTTTTATTATCCTCCAATAGTAATCATACTTCTGTTTTGAGAGTGTAATTTAGGCTCCTGCAATTTTTTTAATGTATCCATTCCGCCTCTAACTTTTAATTTTGCTTGTATGGCTTTTTGAATTATAGGTTCTATTGATTTTCCAGCACGAAGTGTAGTAAGTAAATCTGATTCGGTTGCAGAAAATAAACAGTTTTTTAATTTCCCGTCAGCTGTTAATCTTAATCTGTTACAAGAATCACAAAAGTGATTGGTCACAGAACTAATTATCGCAAAACTGCCTTTATAGCCTTTTATTTTATAATTTTTGGATGTATCATTTGGAGCATCTTGTAATCTTTCAATGTGTTCTTCAGAATAAAAACTATTTAGTTTTTTCATTATTTCCGCATAAGAAACCATCTTTTTCATATCCCATTTATTACCATCAAATGGCATAAATTCTATAAAACGAAGAGACATTGGAATGTTTTTTGTGAGATGAACCAAATCTATTATTTCGTCATCATTAAAGCCCTTAATTAAAACGGTATTAATTTTTACTTTAAAGCCTTCAGAAACCAAGAGCATAATATTATTATAGACTTTTTCAAAATCGTTTCTACGTGTTATTTCTTTAAACTTTGCTGCATCTAAAGTATCTAAACTTACATTGATACTTTTAAGTCCATTTTTCTTAAATGTGTCAATAAATTTATCAACAATCACTGCGTTTGTAGTAATAGAAAGCTCGACAGGTAATGTGGATAATTTTTCTAAAATAATTGGTATATCTTTGCGAATTAGAGGCTCTCCACCTGTTAATCTAATTTTTGTAACGCCATTTTTTACAAAGATTTTTGCTATTGTATATATTTCTTCATAAGTCATTAAATGACTTCTAGGCGAAAGGATAACGCCTTCTTCTGGCATACAATAGGTGCATCGTAAATTACAGCGTTCTATGAGTGAAATACGTAAATATGTATGCACTCTCCCAAAAGCATCTGTCATTATATTGTTTTCCTGTTTCATGTGTCAATATTTATTGTTTTTTATCCCGATAGCTATCGGGAGTCACATGCCTGCATACCGAAGTGACGGTATTTCGGCACGCAGGCATGCTGTTCGCTAATAATCATTTCGTTGTGTAATAAAGTTTGATTTGCTCGTTTCATTAATCGTGTCTTGCTCCTTTTAAAATTCTGAAAATGTGTAATACCGAAGGAAAAATAGCATCCATAGATTCTCTTGCTCCATTAGTAGATCCTGGCAAAGCCAAGACCAAGCTGTTTTTTATAGTTCCAGCAACACTTCTCGAAAGCATAGAATAAGGCGTTCGGTCTTGTCCATAACTACGAATGGCTTCTTCAATTCCAGGAATATTTCTGTTTAATATTGGTGCTAATGCTTCAGGTGTAACGTCTCTTTTAGACAATCCTGTTCCACCAGTAAAAATAATAAGGTCTATTCCTTTTTCTTGATAGGTTTTAGCCTTTTCTTGTATAATATCTTTTTCATCTGGAATGATAATATAATCTGAAATACAAACATCACATTCCTCCAGTTTTTTAATAATAGCCTTACCAGCTTTATCTTCTTTTTGTCCTGCTGAAATAGTGTCTGAACATACAATTACTGCTGCTGTAAGGTCTTTTCTAAAACGGTCTCTAAAATCAGACTTTCCTCCTTTTTTACTAATTAATTTTATGTGATGAATTTCGATACCTTTATCGATTGGTTTTAGCATATCGTACATATTTAAAGCGACAACACTCGCTCCATGCATAGCTTCAACTTCGACACCAGTTTTATATATAGTTTTTACGGTAAATATAATAGTGATTTCTAATCCGTTTATTTCGTATTCGACTGAAGTATATTCAATTGGTAACGGATGGCAGTCTGGAAGTAAATCTGGAGTACGTTTTACGCCTAACAAACCAGCTGCTTTGCTCATTGCAAAGACATTTCCTTTTGGAACTGTATCATTTTCTAGTGCTGTAATAGTTTCTGGTTTGCTAACTTTTACTATTGCTTGTGCAATTGCAGTTCGAAGTGTATTTGATTTATGTGTTATATCTATCATATATAATTGTTAATCAAACCTCACAGGTTTTAAAAACCTGTGAGGTTTTTTTATTTTAAGTGTTAACTTTCCATTGATGCGTTTCATCTTCAAAAATTTCTTTTCCAAATACAGGAACATTGGCTTTTATTTTTTCTACTATAAATTCTATGGCTTTAAATACTTCATTTCTTCTTGGTGAAGAAACAAAAACAAACATGCATATTTCGCCTATATTAACCTTACCTAAGCTGTGATAAATATGCATACAGTTTAACTCAAACTTATTAAAAGCAGCTTCGCGAATGTCATGAAATTTAGCATTTGCCATATCTTCATAAGCTGTGTATTGTATAGCTGTAATAGTTTTATCATTTATCTTATCTGCCCGAACTTGACCTAAAAAAATGTTGTGTGCTCCAATACTGGTTTTAGATTGATGCTTAGCTATAGATTCCCCAATAAATTCTGAAGAAATTGCACCTTCTTTAAATACATTTTTATGTTTTTTATTATTCATATTAATATTGTTTTTGCAGTTGTTTTATATATTTTAATATTTCTGAAGCACCTTCATTTATGCTATAACTATTATTAATATTGTGTTTTTGTAAAATGGAAACTGCTGTTTTGCTCCGAATTCCTGTTTGGCAAAAAATCATTTTTTCCTTTTCTAAATCTACTTTTTTTAAATTATTTTCAAATTGACTTAAAGGAATATTAAGAGGATGTAAAGCTTCCACTTTTGGTAATTCATCATTTTCTCTAACATCAATAAATTGGATATTATTCTTTTTAAAAGCCTCTTCGATTGAAATTTCAGGAACAGAAAAATCACAATTCAATTCTTCAACAGTATTTTGAAAACTTTCTTTTTTTGATAAGACTTTATTTATCTCTCCTTCATTCCTATTGATTATTAAAGTACTTGTTTCTGTAGTTAATGCATTATAGCAAAGCAATTTTCCTGAAAGAATATTTCCTAAACCTAAAATAATTTTGATGACCTCATTTGCTTGCATACTTCCAATAATTCCTGGCAAAACGCCTAATACTCCAATTTCGGAACAGTTAGGAATTGAACCTTCCTTTGGAGGTGTTGGAAACAAACAACGATAACTTGCACCTTTTTGAAAATTAAATACTGCGACTTGACCTTCAAATTTGTAAATGGCTCCATATATCAAAGGTTTGTTGGTAATTATTGAAGCATCGTTTATTAAATATCTTGTGGCAAAATTATCGGTTCCATCTACAATAATATCGTAATTTTTGAAAATATTTAATGCGTTTTTATGAGTTAATCTTTCAGAGCAGGCATTTATTGTAATGGTATTATTTAAATCCATCAATCGTTTCTTTGCAGCAATTGCTTTGTTTTTTCCTAACGAAGCTGTGCCGAAAAGCACTTGCCGTTGAAGATTTGATACTGTGACTACATCAAAATCTATAATTCCTAGTGTGCCAATTCCTGCAGCAGTAAGATATTGCAAAACAGGACAGCCTAAACCACCTGCACCAACAACCAAAACTTTAGCATTAGTGAGTTTGTCTTGCCCTTTTTGTCCTATTTCTTTTAAAACAATATGTCTGTTATATCTATTCATAATTCCTGCGAACCCATCCCTATAATTATCTGGAGTTATTGGGAAGGAATCTTTTCCTTACTTCGCAATTTTGTTATTTAGACCTCACAGGTTTTTAAAACCTGTGAGGTCTTGTGTTTTATCCTCCTGCAAATGGAGGTAATAGTGCTATTTCTGTTTGTGTAATCATTATATCTTTTGAAACGATTTCGTTATTTTGTGCTACTTGAAAATCTTTCTCTTTAAGTTTTGGGTGCTTCAAATAAATGGTTTCAAGAAGATCATTAATGAATGTTCCTGAAAATTCAATTTGTTCTTCGCTACATTGAGTAACTTCAGCTAAAAGCCCGAAATATTTAATTGTTAATCTCATGTGTCTTTACTATTTGTTCTAATTCTTTTAAATTATTTAGCGTATTTACGTTTGCTGTAAACTTTTCTAATTCCTTATTTAAAACAATTGTCTTAACATTGCATTGTGTTACTGCAAATTGCAAACGTCTTTTGCCTTTTTTTAAAAATCCTAAAAATTTAGATTCACATCGTTTTTTATAGATAGCAATTAATGGTATTGTTTTACCATTGCTTTCAAGTTGAATTACATCAATATTTTTTTCAACATTCTTGGTTAGTTTTTCTAATATTTCGGTATTTATTAAAGGTACGTCACAACTCAACACCAAATTATTTTCGGTATTAGAATAATGCAATCCTGTATAAACTCCTGCTAATGGCCCAGTGTTTTCTATTAAATCGTTTACTCTTTTAAGGTTAAAAACATCATAATCTGTATTATTGCTCACAATAATAATATCGTTTACAAGAGGTTGTAATGCTTCAATAATATGCAGTATAAAAGGTTTGTTTTTTAATAATAACAATCCTTTGTCACTTCCCATTCGAGAGCTTTTTCCTCCTGCGAGAATAATTCCTGTTATATGTTTTTTTTCAATCATTTAAATTATTAATAATTTTACTGAAGCAATCACTAATACAACTGCTAACATATATCTTAGGTTTTGATTGTTTATTTTTTTACTTCCTAAGTATCCTCCAAAAAACCCTCCAATTAATGCAATAGCAACTAAAGCAAAAGATTCCATACTTATTGAAACACCACTACTTAATTGACCTATTAATCCTGAAGCTGAATTAACCCAAATAAATAACGCAGAAACTGCTGCTGCTTCTTTCATTTTTCCCCAATGGAGCAACAAAATTATTGGTGTTAAAATAATGCCACCACCAATTCCAATTAATCCAGAAAAGAATCCAATTATTCCACCAACAATCAGTCCTTGCCAAAATTTAATACCCTTTATTTTTGTGCTTTCTTTTCCGAATACATTAAGCATTTTTAGGATGGCAAAAACTAATAGTATTCCTAATATTTTATTATAAAGTGAAGTATCTACTTCTATCATTCCTCCTATAAATGCCATTGGAATTGAAGCAACAGCAAATGACAAAAATAGTTTCTTATTAAAATGCCCTTCTTTGTAATAATAATAAAATGCAATTGCAGCGACAAACAAATTAAGCAACAGCGCAGTAGGTTTCATAATTTCGGGAGCAAAAGAAAACAATGCCATTAAAGCCAAATATCCACTTGCACCTCCATGACCAACACTTGCATATAAAAATGAAATGACAGGTAGAATTAATAAAAAAAGCCAAATATGTTGGGTGTCAAAAATCAT
>CAYRVY010000048.1:0-2831 GCA_964427695.1 uncultured Flavobacteriaceae bacterium | reverse complement strand
TTTATTTTTGAAACTTGTTCGTCTAAAAATTCCCAACAATTTTTATTAATGTCTTCAAAAGCAATAATTAAAGATTTTCCATAGGGAGTTAATTGTGCACCACCACCACCTTTACCACCAATACTTGAAATAGTAACTGGTTTTTTAGCAGCTTTATTTACGGTATCTATAAGATGCCAAGCCTTTTTATAAGACATTTGCAAAGTTTTTGAAGCTTTTGATAAAGATCCTGTTTCCTCAATTGCTTTTAAAAGGCGAATGCGACCTTCTCCCAATAAAACATGTCCTTTTGTTTCTATCCAGATTCTACTTCTAATTTTATAACTCATACTATTTTTTATATAGGTAAACAAATAACATTAACTTCTTCATTTATCTTAATATTGGTTTGATTTTCGGAAACATAAACTAATGCGTTTGCCAAAGCAAAAGTGTGTAGCATTGCAGAACTTTGCCCTTCTAAAATGGTTACTCTGCCTTCTTTTAGTAGTGCTTTTAAAAACTGTGCTCTGTCTCCTTTTTTAATATATTCTGAATTTGATTTAGCAATTATTTTAGTTAATGAGAAATCGACATTTCCAGACATTTTTTGCAAAGCAGAATTTACATATATATAGAAACAACTTAAAGCAGCAGCTGGATTTCCAGGTAAAGCGAAAATAATTTTATCTTTTTTCTTTCCAAAAAACAAAGGTTTTCCTGGTTTTTGTTTGACTTTATAAAACAATTGCTCAACATTTAATTCCCGAAGTGCTTTCCCAACAAAATCGTAATCACCAACCGAAATTCCGCCAGTTATTATTACCATATCATTGTTATTAATGACTGTATCTAATTTTGAAAGTGTTTTTTCATAATCATCTTTAACTTGATGTAAAGAAATATTAGTAAAACCAAGACTGTTTAAAGCGCTTAATAACATCCCGGAATTACTTTCATATATATTACCATAAGCCAAAGGTTTCCCGGCTTCAATGAGTTCGTCTCCAGTTACTATAATCGTAATTGAAGGTTTTTTATAGACCGTAACTTCTGTTATGCCTAATGATGAGAGATATCCAATTGCAGCAGACGTTAATTTTGTTCCTTTTTTTAATGCAGTTTCACCCTTTTTAATTTGCTCGCCTAATGGTCTAATGTTTTCGTTTATAGAAATAGTTTTGTCAATCTTAATTTCTTCTCCTTCAATAAAAACCTGTTCTTGCATAATCACAGCATTGGCTGTTTCTGGAACTGGAGCTCCAGTAAAAATGCGTACAGCATTACCAATTTTTAAAACAGGATGATGACCATCTCCAGCTTTTACTTCGTTAATTACATTATAAGTTTCATCATCATGAATAGAAATAGCATAGCCATCCATTGCAGATTGATTAAAAGGAGGCATATTTATTGGAGAGTAAACATCTTCAACCAAGACGAAACCACAAGATTTCAGGGCGCTTATAGATTTTTTTTGTTCTAAAGGAAATGTGTGTTTTTGAACCAATTCTATAGCTTCTTCAACAGTAATCATTATAATTTCGTTATATCTATGCAAAGATAACGAAGCTTTTTTCAGATTCAAAATTATTTCATTTATTTATATCGTTTAGCAGTACATTTATATTTAATTCACAAAAAATATTGAAACATAACATATTTGATTTCTAATCTTTAAGCTGTTTTAAAAACTTGTTTAAGTATAACCCAAAGTCTTTTTTATTTTATTATGTAACAATATAACAGTCTTTGCGTTCTAATAGACAATCAATCAAAATCCAACACGTTATGTTAAAACAATTTTTTATAATCTGTTCTGGTTCAGACACAGATATTCTCAACGACTGCTCCATTGGCGAACAAAACAAATATGCAGGAATTGGCGCCACAGTTTTCTTTACTGCTTTAATGGCTTTTATCGCGGCAAGTTATGCGCTTTATACCGTTTTTGACAACAAACTAACTTCGATTTTCTTTGGATTTATTTGGGGTTTACTCATCTTTAATTTAGATAGATATATCGTTTCAACTATTAAAAAAAGAGACCATATTATAGACGAACTTATACAAGCATCTCCACGAATTTTATTAGCTGTAATTATTGCAATCGTAATCGCTAAACCTTTAGAATTAAAAATCTTTGAAAAAGAGATCAATCAAGTATTACTAGAACAAAAAAATGATTTCACACTCGCGAATAAAGATCAAATTGCACTACAATACACACCAAAAATTGAGACTTTAAATAATGAAATTTTAGCCTTACAAAATAAAACCGATACTAAAGAAACAGAAGTTAACAACCTGTATTCAACATATATTGCAGAAGCTGAAGGACGTGAAGGCACTATGTTATTAGGCAAAGGTCCTGTATATAAAGAAAAACGTGAAAAACATGATGCAGCTTTAGCAGAATTTCAACAGTTGAAAATCGAAAATAAAGAAAATATTTCTGTTATCGAGACTCAAATAGTACAGCTTGAAGCAGAGTACGAAACTCAAGTAACTGCCTCACAACCAATAATTGATAATTTTGATGGTTTAATGGCTCGTGTAAATGCGTTAAGCGAACTCCCTTGGCTGCCTTCCTTTTTTATATTCCTTTTATTTCTGGCTATTGAAACTTCACCAATATTTGCCAAACTAATATCTCCAAAAGGAGAATATGATATAAAACTTAATGATATTGAATCTGAATTAAAAACGTCGGCACAACAAAATTCTTATCAAAGAGATGTTTTATTAAATGCTGACAACATCATTAATGATAGGGTTTATGGTGATATTTCCACAGAAGAAGAACTTTATGCTTACAAGAAAAAAATGGCTCGAGAACTTATGAAAAAGCA
>CAYRVY010000047.1:0-9736 GCA_964427695.1 uncultured Flavobacteriaceae bacterium | reverse complement strand
TTAATATTTTTCGTTCCAATTTTATGCTTTAACTGTCAGCTAATTTGTTAATAATAATTCATCGTAATATTGCAATATTACATTATTATTAATTACACAAAATTACATTTATTACAAAATTAGATACCAATTTTATGTTTACATGATTTGTATTCAACAAATTGTTAGTTATCTAAAAACAAGTCTTATGTCTTTTTTCTTTTATTCGACAATTCAAAAATTATCGTATTTTTGTTGCACAATTTATAAAGGTCAATGTTAGATAGAATTCGAATAGTAAGACAGCGTTTTGATGAGGTTAGCGATCTAATAATTCAGCCAGATATTATTACAGATCAAAAACGATATATACGATTAAATAAGGAATATAAAGACTTAAGAAAATTGCTGGATATTGGTGAAGAATACGAAACACTCACAAATAACATTACAGAGGCTGAAGAGATTATTGCTGATGGAAGCGATGCCGAAATGGTAGAAATGGCTAAAATGGAATATGAAGAAGCCAAAGCTAAACTTCCTGAACTTGAAGACAGAATTAAATTTTTATTGATACCAAAAGACCCTGAAGATTCTAAGAATGCTATCGTTGAACTCAGAGCAGGAACAGGAGGAGACGAAGCGAGTATTTTTGCCGGAGATTTGTTTAGAATGTACACAAAATATTGCGAAGGCAGAGGATGGAAAGTAGATACGGTAGATTTTAGCGAAGGTACAAATGGAGGCTTTAAAGAAATACAATTTGAAGTTACAGGTGAAGATGTTTATGGCACATTAAAATTTGAAGCAGGAGTGCATCGTGTACAACGTGTGCCACAAACCGAAACTCAAGGTCGTGTTCATACAAGTGCAGCAACAGTTATGATATTTCCAGAAGCCGAAGAATTTGATATAGAAATTAATCCTAAAGATGTGCGTATAGATTTTTTCTGTTCGTCTGGACCAGGAGGACAATCAGTTAACACTACATATTCTGCAGTACGTTTAACACATATTCCAACAGGTTTGGTTGCCCAATGTCAAGATCAAAAATCGCAGCATAAGAATAAAGAAAAGGCGTTTAAAGTATTGCGTTCTCGTTTATACGATATAGAATTAGCGAAAAAACAAGCCGAAGATGCTGAGAGAAGAGGTTCTATGGTAAGTTCGGGAGATAGAAGTGCCAAGATTAGGACTTATAATTATTCGCAAGGTCGTGTAACAGACCACAGAATTGGATTGACACTTTATGATTTATCCAATATTATGAATGGAGATATTCAAAAAATAATTGACGAATTAATGCTGGCTGCAAACACCGAAAAGTTAAAAGCAAATAGCGATGTAATTTAATTAATGCCACGAATACACAAATGCTTTTTTATATTTTTAGTATAAATATTGTCATTCCTGCGAAACCCGTCCCGATAGTTATCGGGAGTCACTCCAGAAGAAATCCATAATGATTTTCGTGAATTTAATGCAACTAAACAAATCAACAACAAACAACTAAACTACAATTGACAACACAACAACTCACAAAGCATATTCTAAAAAAGAAATCCTTTCTATGTATAGGCTTAGATGTCGATTTAGATAAAATTCCACAGCATTTACTACAAGAAGATGACCCAATATTTAAATTTAATAAAGCCATTATAGATGCAACTCATCAGTTGTGTGTTGCTTACAAACCTAATATTGCATTTTATGAAGCTTACGGAATAAAAGGCTGGAAAGCATTAGAAAGGACTATAAAATATTTAAACGAAAACTATCCTGAAATCTTCACTATTGCTGATGCAAAACGAGGAGATATTGGCAATACAAGTAGTCGATATGCAAAAGCGTTTTTTGAGGATTTAAACTTCGACAGTTTAACGGTTGCGCCTTACATGGGAAAAGATTCTGTAGAACCTTTTTTGACCTTTAAAAATAAATATACCATATTATTAGCACTCACTTCTAACGAGGGATCTTCCGATTTTCAAACACAAAAAGTAAACGAAAAAGAGCTCTATAAGCAAGTTATAGAAACCTCAAAAACTTGGCAAAACTCTGAAAATCTAATGTATGTTGTTGGAGCAACTAAAGCGGAATATCTTACCGAGATTCGTCAAATCATTCCAGATAGTTTTTTATTAGTTCCTGGAGTTGGAACACAAGGTGGGAATTTACAAGATGTTTGTAAATATGGTATGAATGATAATATTGGATTGTTAATAAACTCTTCTCGCGAAATTATTTATGCTTCAAATGGCATAAATTTTGCTGAAATTGCTGCTCAAAAAGCAAAAGACTTGCAGCTAAAAATGGCTGGAATAATAAATAATCAGATAAACTAATATTATTTATATAGTTGTTTCCCAGAAGATGTTGTCTCTTTAGTTTCAGGTTTAACAGAATTATTTTCTGATTCTTTCGAAATTAATTCTTTATTTAAGCTAGGTGTTATAGTCCCTACTCTACAATAATGTGAATTCATAAACGCTTTTATATATAGATACGAGAACAAATACTGATTTGGATGTAAGAAAAGTCAGTTTTTATTAAATTATTATAAAACTGTTTGAAATGGGTCTCTGCTTAAAAAGTTCAAGCGATTTAATTCTTCTAAAAGTTTCAAGGCTCTATATTCCGAAATATCGCTTAATGCAGAATCTGTTTGTCTAAAATTATAAGCATCTTCAATAAGCTGCTTGTACTGCATTTGCAGTTCGTTTTGATGTTCTTTTATTTTTGAAGATATGCTCATAAATGTTCTAAAATAACATGCTACTAAATATAGCAAAATATTCTGTAACAGCAAGTTGAATTTTGAATTTGTTTATAAAAAAATCAACTCTTAAAATAAAAGAAAAATAGTCTTCACATTAACAAGCTGAGATAACTATATAAATAGTGATGACCTCCTGTAAGCAAAAACTTTCTTTAGCAAATTAGTAGTTTGTGAAGATAGTTTAGTTACAATCATTGTGTAAACCCTTTTTAAAGCTATTTCTGTAACATACCAGATTAAATACGGACTTACATTAGTGGTAAAAATCTTCGAGTCATTATTTGGGTTTTTTATATCTTTAGCAAATATATGCTGTTATGAAACATCCATAACCAAAACTCGATACTTAAGAGGAATGATTATGTGGATGTTACATGTAACAATTATAAAACAAAAATAAATATATGAAACAAGCTCAAATTTTAGTTTTTATATTAAGTATTTTCTTTTTATGTAGTTGCAGTACTAAATTGAAAAAAGAAAAAATTGAAACTGCTAATCAATATATCACAATTCTTGGTATTGCACAAGATGCTGGATATCCACAAATAGATTGTGATAAGGAATGCTGTCGATTGTTTTATGATAAAACGGAATCAAAAAAACTGGTGTCTTGTTTAGGTTTAGTCGATTTATTGAACAAAAAAAAATGGCTTTTTGATGCAACTCCAGATATTGGATTACAAGTTTTAGACCTTAAGAGTAATCATATTAACAATGGCAAAGTAATCGATGGCGTGTTCTTGACACATGCACATATTGGTCATTATACAGGATTAATGTATTTAGGTTTTGAGGCTTTAGGAGGAAATAATGTTCCTGTGTATGCAATGCCAAAAATGAAAAGGTATTTAGAAGAAAATGGTCCTTGGAGTCAGTTGGTATATATGAATAATATTGAATTGCGACTACTGCATAAGGACTCTGTAATTAATTTAACTAAAGAATTGAAAGTGACACCATTTTTAGTGCCGCATCGCGACGAATATTCTGAAACGGTAGGTTATAAAATTGAAGGCAAAAATAAATCGGCTTTATTTATTCCAGATATAGATAAATGGAATATTTGGGAAAGAAGTATTATAGAAGAAGTTAAAAAAGTTGATTATGCATTTTTAGATGCTACATTTTTTAGAGATGGTGAAATGGCAAGACCAATGAGCGAAATTCCACATCCTTTTATTGAAGAAACGGTAAAATTATTTGCAAACGAATCTAAAAAAACAAAAGCTAAAATCTATTTCATTCATTTTAATCACAGTAATCCTACAATTAAAGATTCTCATCCATTAAAAGATAGCATCCAAAATTTAGGTTTTAATTTTGCTAAAGAAGGAGATGTCTTCGCATTGTAATTAATTATATTATTCCTAAAAGAAGTTTGTCTTTTTTGAATATTGCGTAAATTGCAACACTTAAAAATATCTATTTTTATTAATGAAACAAATTACGCCTTACAAACCAAAACATAAAGTACGAATTGTAACTTCAGCATCATTGTTTGATGGACACGATGCATCTATAAATATTATGCGTCGTATTATTCAGGCAACTGGAGTAGAGGTTATTCATCTCGGACACGACAGAAGTGTTGAAGAGGTTGTAAACACTGCAATTCAAGAAGATGTAAATGCTATTTGCTTGACTTCTTATCAAGGAGGACATAATGAGTACTTTAAGTATATGTATGACTTGCTTAAAGAAAAAGGAGCAGAGCACATTAAAATTTTTGGAGGAGGAGGAGGAGTTTTTCTTCCAAGTGAGATTAAAGATTTAATGGATTATGGAATTGCTCGAATTTACTCTCCAGACGATGGTCGTGAAATGGGACTGCAAGGAATGATTAATGATTTGGTACAGCAATCAGATTTTGAAAACCCATCTTTAATTCTTCCCAAAGGGAAGAAAATTATGGAGAGTTTAAAAGAAAAAGATGTATCAACAATTGCACGACTTATTTCATTTGCAGAAAATAATCATAAGGCGTTTAATAAATTATTTTCCCCTTTGGGGAAATGTCCGAAGGACAAAGGGGCTGTACTCGGTATAACAGGAACAGGAGGCTCAGGAAAATCATCTTTAGTTGACGAATTGGTAAGACGATTTTTAGCCGATTTTCCAAAAAAAACGGTTGGTATTATCTCTGTAGATCCTTCTAAACGAAAAACTGGTGGAGCACTTTTAGGGGATAGAATCAGAATGAACGCCATAAACTCACCAAGAGTGTATATGCGAAGTTTAGCAACACGACAATCTAATTTAGCTTTGTCAAAATATGTAAACGAAGCTATTGAAGTTTTAAAAGCAGCGCAATACGATTTAATCATCATAGAAACTTCTGGTATAGGTCAATCTGACACCGAAATTATAGAGCACAGTGATGTGTCACTTTATGTAATGACACCAGAATTTGGCGCAGCTACGCAATTGGAAAAAATTGATATGCTTGATTTTGCCGATTTAGTCGCTATCAACAAATTTGACAAAAGAGGGTCCTTAGATGCCTTACGAGATGTAAAAAAGCAGTACATGCGCAACAATAACCTTTGGGAAACACCTCAAGACGAGTTACCAGTTTTTGGCACAATCGCTTCGCAATTCAACGATCCAGGAATGAATACGCTTTACAAAGCGATTATGGATAAGATTGTAGAAAAAACGGATGCTGATTTAAAATCAACTTTTGAGATTTCGGATGAAATGAGTGAGAAGGTTTTTATAATTCCTCCAGAAAGAACACGATACTTGTCTGAAATATCAGAAAATAATAGAGCATATGATAAAAAAGGAAATGCACAAGTCGAGGTAGCTCAAAAACTATATGGAATTTTTAAAACCATAGTTTCAGTAACAAATGTCACCTTGAGCGCAGTCGAAAGGTCTTTTATTGATAAACAAGGATTAAATAATGATGACATCCTGAAACAAGCTCAAGATGTCAATAAAGATTTTGTAAGGCTTTTACTCGGAGAGTTCAGTCGCGTAAAATTAAACCTCGATCCATACAATTGGGAAATTATTACAAGTTGGGATGAAAAAATAAATCGTTACAAAAATCCAATATATTCTTTTAAAGTTCGAGGTAAAGAAATAAAAATAGAAACACACACCGAATCCTTATCTCACTCACAAATTCCTAAAATTGCCTTACCAAAATATCAAGCTTGGGGAGATGTTTTAAAATGGTGTTTACAAGAAAACGTACCAGGAGAATTTCCTTATACATCTGGGCTGTATCCTTTTAAACGTCAAGGAGAAGATCCAGCACGTATGTTTGCAGGCGAAGGAGGTCCAGAACGCACTAACAGACGTTTTCATTATGTGAGTTTAGGTATGCCAGCAAAACGTTTATCGACTGCTTTTGATAGTGTAACGCTTTATGGAAATGATCCAGATATCCGACCTGACATCTATGGAAAAATTGGAAATGCAGGAGTTAGTATTTGTTGTTTAGACGATGCGAAAAAATTATATTCTGGTTTTGATTTAGTAGATGCAATGACATCTGTGAGCATGACTATTAATGGTCCAGCACCAATGTTGTTAGGTTTTTTTATGAATGCAGCTATCGATCAACAATGTGAAATTTATATAAAGGAAAATGGATTAGAGGTTGCTGTTGATGCAAAAATAGATAAAATTTATAAAGACCTAGAGCGTCCAAAATACAATGGTAATTTGCCAGAAGGGAATGATGGTTTAGGTTTGATGTTATTAGGTGTTACTGGAGATCAAGTCTTGCCAGACGACGTGTATCAAGACATAAAAACAAAAACTATTGCTCAAGTACGCGGAACAGTTCAGGCAGATATTTTAAAAGAAGATCAGGCTCAAAATACCTGTATTTTCTCTACCGAATTCGCTTTGCGACTTATGGGAGACGTACAAGAGTATTTTATACAAAATAAGGTACGCAATTTCTATTCGGTTTCTATTTCGGGTTATCACATAGCTGAAGCAGGAGCAAATCCAATTTCGCAATTGGCATTTACTTTATCTAATGGTTTCACTTATGTGGAATACTACTTAAGTCGAGGTATGGATATCAATAAATTTGGACCAAATTTATCCTTCTTCTTCTCAAATGGAATCGATCCAGAATATGCTGTTATAGGTCGTGTTGCTCGAAAAATTTGGGCAAAAGCCATGAAACATAAATATGGAGCAAATGAAAGAGCACAAATGCTCAAGTATCATATTCAGACCTCTGGACGCAGTTTACATGCGCAAGAAATCGATTTTAACGATATTAGAACAACACTTCAAGCTTTATATGCGATTTACGATAACTGCAATTCGCTACACACTAATGCTTACGATGAAGCCATTACGACACCAACTGAAGAATCTGTACGTCGTGCTATGGCAATTCAGTTAATTATCAATAAAGAGTTGGGTTTAGCAAAGAATGAAAACCCAATTCAAGGCTCATTTATTATTGAAGAATTAACTGATTTGGTTGAAGAAGCTGTACTTATTGAATTTGATAGAATTACGGAGCGTGGAGGCGTTCTCGGAGCGATGGAAACCATGTATCAACGCTCTAAAATTCAGGAAGAGAGCTTGTATTATGAAACCTTAAAACACAATGGAGATTACCCAATAATTGGAGTAAATACATTTTTGAGTTCTAAAGGCTCTCCAACTATTTTACCAGCAGAAGTTATTCGTGCTACCGAAGATGAAAAACAATTCCAGATTAAAACATTAGAGAATCTTCATAAAGCAAATGATACCGAATCTCTACTTAAAGAGCTACAACACAAAGCTATTAACAACGAAAATATTTTTGAATCTTTAATGGAAGTCTGCAAAAAGAGTTCTTTAGGACAAATTACAAAAGCCTTGTTTGAAGTAGGCGGACAATATCGTAGGAATATGTAAGCAGCGAACCACTTTTTTTTTAAAAAGTGTGTGAGTCGCTTATGCTGAGCGCAGTCGAAGGGTCTTATAATTGTTTTGTAATTTTTAAGAACCACTTTTTGTTTTGTAAAAAGTGTGATAAAAATTTTTAAAATACGACAAAAAGCTGTAAATTTGTGACAAATGTCGTCATAATGAAAATCTATTCCCAAGAAAAGACTATAAAAAATATAGTAAGCGAGCCAGAGTTGTTTTATGCTTTAAACAATAAGTACGATCGTATTATTAGTATATTAGGTGGTAGTGTTGCTGTTGGGCAGCCAATACGTAACGATATAGATTTAATCGAAATATCACGTAAAGGATTGCCAAAATTTATGGTACAAACCATAAGTAATATTCTATCCATTTCTATGGAAAAAATGAGTCAGTTAATTCATGTGTCTTATAGAACCATACAACGTAAAAATGATAACGATTTACTTAATGTGTATAGTACAGAGCAATTATTAGAAATAGCAGAAGTTACTTCCAGAGGCATCGAGGTTTTGGGTTCTATAGATGCGTTTACAAAGTGGTTACATACAAAACTTCGTGTTTTAAATTATAAAACACCTATAGATTTTTTAGATACTACTTTTGGAACCAAACTTATTAATGATATTTTGGGTAGGTTAGAGCATGGTGTTTATTCTTAATAGGTATTTATTTTGAAAATTTATAGAGTAGCTAAAAAAAAGCACATTAAAGGTTTTAGTGGCGAAGGGGCACGTTTGTTTGGTGGACGATGGAATAAAAAAGGAGTATCGCTATTATACTTTTCTGAACATTTATCGCTTTGTGTTTTAGAGATCTTGGTTCATACAAATCAACAATTAATTACCAACGATTATTGGTATATAGAAGTCGAAATTCCTGAAAATGAAATAAAGCATATCAATCCAAAAGGCTTGCCTCAAAATTGGCGAGTAAATCCACCTTTGCCTTTCACTCAAGATTATGGTACAGATTGGTTATTGTCTCATAAGAGTTTAGTTTTAAAAGTGCCTTCGGCAGTATTGCCAAACGAAAATAATTTTTTAATTAACCCTAATCATAAACAATTTTCTCAAGTAAATATAACAGCAAAAGGTGTTTTAGATATTGATTACAGAGTATTTTAAATCCACTTTGTTATAAAGCAAAAAAGTCCTACCGAAGCAGGACTAAAGATTTTCATCTACGGCATATAGCCTTATTGTGATAAGATTAAAGATTATGAAAAATGGAATTACTCTTATAAATCAACGAACCTCTAATTGCTTAGAGGCTCTAATTAGGTACCTTTCGGATAATTCCCACGGCTATCTTGTGAACAAGTGCCTTATTGTGATTTGATTGAAACAAATATATAACTATTTTTTTAATAAGATTGAAGATGAGTAAAATAAAATTAGGATTAGATATAGGTACTAACTCTATCGGTTGGGCAGTACTTGAAAAAGAGGATGGTAAATATGATTTTTTGAAAATAAAAGATAAAAAAGGAAATTTAATTCCAACAAAAGGAAGTTATATTTTTCCTAAAGGAGTAAACGCTGATGAAAATTCAAAAGCAGCTGAACGTAGAGGATTTAGAGGGGCAAGGAGGAGATTAGAAAGAATAATTTTAAGAAAAATAGCAACTCTTAAAGTTTTAGATAGATACGGGTTGTGTCCTCCATTTGAAGCAGGAGAACTAAATAAATGGAAAAACAAAAAAATATACCCGTGTGATAATGAAAAATTTATTGAATGGCAAAGAACGGGAAAAAAGAATGGGAATAGCGAAACTGAAAAATTAAAGCAACCCTATTATTTACGTCATATTGCTGCATTCGAAGAAGGATTAATGCAATCGAAAAAAGGAAAGTTACAATTGGGTAGAGCTTTTTATCATTTAGCACAACGAAGAGGTTATTTGTCTAACTCAGAAGATGAACAAAGTGAAGATAAACTAGATTTGTTTAAAACTTATGTGGCAAAATTACTAGAAGAAACATTTGATTCGGGAACATTTAAAGAACCCTTTGAATTAATTTTTGACGCTAATAAAAATGATAAAAAAGTTAAAACATTACCCAATAAAATAAAAAA
>CAYRVY010000046.1:0-9974 GCA_964427695.1 uncultured Flavobacteriaceae bacterium | reverse complement strand
GGTCATGACCCAAGCTATTTTTTAAACTTACACAGTTTATGAGATAGTGCTATTTAAATTGGTATTACTTCAAAGTTTTAGTTCTCTTCTGGTAAAAAGCTATAATTTTTTGAATAATCCAACATCTGACTTTTAAAACTCTTTGGCTGTTTTACATGTATTGCAGTAATGTTTCCTTCGTTATCCATTTCTGGTACTAAAACAGGATTTACAAAACCACTATAAGGTGCGGATTTAAACTGCTCATTACGCTTTAAAACATTGGCATGGATGGCTTGATCTACTTTTACACCATAAGTTTCTACCAAAGTTTCGGCAGCTGCAAAATCTCCTTCAGATTTAATACGCTGTGTTTCTCGCAATAACTGTCCGAAAAGCTCACGTAATTTTTCGTAATCATTAATATTAAAATAGGTTTTTCCGTCGCGAGAAATTTTTTCAATCACATTATCTGCTTGTCCTTTTTCAAAAACCCAAGCACTAACCCATTGTCTGTTACGCATATGTGTTTGCTCTACATCGTCACCCAATTTTAAACGAATTAACTGTGTCATTAATCCATTACGAATATAACCATCGTAAGCAGTCATGCCTAGTTTTTTCCAGTCTTCTACCAAACCTAATTCTTGTAGTTTCGGGCTGTATAAATAATACAAACCAACCAAATCTGCACGACCTTCCTCTAGCGTGGAGGCATAATTTTTTAGTGTCTCTTTTGTTTCGCCTACTCCTGGATTTAACTGCCCAGACGCATGACCAATAACTTCGTGTAATGCTGTATGCAATTTATCTGATAATTGACCATATTTTTCTTCTAATTGGTATTCTTCATCGTCGTTTACAAACTCTTTTAACCTTCCACTTCCTTTAGCATTATTATAAGCTTCAATAATATTCCCCAAAGAAACCGATTTACTTCCTACAGAAGCACGAATCCAGTTTGCATTTGGTAAGTTTACGCCAATTGGTGTACTTGGTGAAGCATCACCTGCTTCTCCTGCAACGTTTACAACTTTATAAGTAACACCTACAACATTCTTCTTTTTATGAGCATCCATTAAAGTAGAATTATCTTCAAACCACTGTGCATTTTCAGATAAGACAGCCATTTTCTCCGACATATCAAAATCCTTAATTTGCACAATAGACTCGTAAGAACCTCTGTAACCTAAAGGATCATTATACACTTCTACAAAACTATTTATATAATCTATGTTGCCTTCGGTAGCTGCTGTCCAAGCCACATTGTAATCGTCCCAAGTTTGTAAACTTCCTGTTTTGTAATATTCTATTAATAAACCTAAAGCGTTTCCTTGTGCTTCATTTTCAGCAACATCTTGAGCCAATGTTAACCATTTTACAATTTCGTCTATAGCTTCTCCATAAAGTCCACCAGATTTATATACACGCTCTTTTAATTCGCCATTCTCTTTTACTAATTGAGAATTTAAACCAAACGATAAAGGTTTATCTGGATCTGGTGATTTCATTTTGGCGTAAAAAGATGCAACGTCAGCATTGGTAACATCTGGTCCATAAAAATTTACTGCTGAAAGCAAAACGTTATCTACATCTTTTGCTTGATTTACTTTTTTAGAATCTGCATCATTAAAAATCACATTAAACGCATCGCCTTCTAAGGTTGTATTAGTTTCGGACAAAAGGGTTTTTAGATATTCTGAAGAAAAATCAGGTTTAATTTTAGCATTACTGTAATGATGATGAATCCCATTACTAAACCATACACGTTTTAAATAGGTTTCGAAAGCGTTCCAACCTTCTGAAGTTTTATCGCCATCAAAAGAAGTGTAAATATTTTCAAGAGCTTTCCTAATTTTCAGATTATATCTGTAATTCTGGTCCCACATTATATCGCGACCAGCCAATCCTGCTTGTGTTAAATAATGCACTAATTTTTGCTCTTTTAAGGTTAAGTCTTCCCAACCATGAATCTGGTAACGTAATACTTTTATATCTGCAAATTGTTCAAGCAAATAAGGAAAGTTTTCTTCTGATAGATTAGCAAATTCTTGAGTTAATTCGTCTTTTGGGTCTTCAGTTTCTGTTTTACAAGACCATAAAACCACAAATGCAACTATTGTGGTAAGTGCTATTTTAATTTTCATTTTTAATATGTTTTTTATAATAAGTGTTCGAAAATACTACAATTTGAGAGAATTATAAATGATTATGGTTATGAATTTATCTATTCAAATCTATTTATGTTATGAAATAGTATTAGTGTAAATTCTTATCTTTGGAAATAAATTAAATACAATGAAGTATCTTAAATATTTACTATTTATACTATTAATCCTAACTATTGGTTTTTCAATTTATATTGCTGTACAACCAAACTCCTTTGAAGTTGCGCGATCTAAAACCATAAAAGCTCCAGCAGCAGTTATCTATAATAATGTAATCGATTTTAAAAACTGGGAAGTCTGGTCTTCTTGGGCTGAAGCAGATTCAGATTTGATTATTACTTTAACAGAAAAAACAAAAGGTGTTGGAGGCTCTTACTCTTGGGAAGATAAAGATGGTATTGGTACAATGATAACCCTAACCGCTAAACCATATACATCTATCAAACAACAAATGCAATTCGAAAATTTTACACCCTCAGATGTTTCCTGGGATTTTAAACCTAACGAAGATGGCTCTACAGAGGTTATCTGGAGCATTTCGGGTAAAGATTTGCCATTTATGTTTAAAGCTTTCGCTACTGTAATGGGAGGAATGGAAAAACAAATTGCACCTCATTACGAAAGAAGTCTAGAAAAATTAGACAGTATCGTTATAAATAGCATGAAAGCTTTTAATGTAAAAATAAATGGTATAACCGAATATGGTGGAGGATTTTATTTGTACAAAACAACAAATGCTACACGTAGTAATATTAGCAAAATTATGGGTCAGCAATATGGTAGTATTGGTCTGTTTATGGGACAAAATAATATAGCTTTTGCTGGAATGCCTTTTACTATTTACCATGATATGAATATGGAAAATGGTACAGTTATAATGAGTAATGCTATCCCTGTAAAAGAAAAAGTAATAATTACTGGAGACAGCAACATTATATGCGATTATATGCCAAAAATGAAGGTTTTAAAAGCAACATTAAAAGGAAATTATACCAATTTAGCTAAAGCATGGGAAACAACAATGCAATATATTGCTGAAAACAATATTGAACAATCCAAACATAAACCCTTTGAAATATACACAACCGATCCTGGACAATTCCCTAATCCTGCAAATTGGATTACTGAAATTTACATTCCTATAAAAGAATAAATGAACCATTTGTACCTTAATTTTTATCATTTATTAATAAGCACAAAGCAAATGCACCATCTGACAATTAATAAACCCATTAATATAACCAGATGAAAAATCTTTTACTTGTCTTTATTGGTGGTGGTTTTGGTAGTGCATTACGTTATGTGATTGGAACATATTTAAACCAGCCTCAAGGATTTCCATGGGGAACTTTTACAGCAAATATATTAGGAAGTTTACTTATAGGAATCATTCTCGGTTTTGCAGCTAAAAACAACGCATTATCAGCAAACCATACATTACTTATAGCCACAGGTTTTTGCGGTGGATTTACAACTTTTTCAGCCTTTGCTTACGAAAATCATGTGTTTTTAAAATCTGGTGATTTTATAAGTTTTGCAATTTATACAATTGCCAGTTTTGTGGTTGGTTTTCTTGCAGTATTTCTAGGGCTCTTTTTGATAAAATAATATAGCAACTTTCTATAAGCTATTATCATTTAGTAATATATTCAATAAAAATAAACTTAAAACAGGCTTCATTATTTCAGTTATTCAATAAATATGTCATTTATTTAGCTTAATCTACTTTGGCTCATTTCGATAAAAAGCTGTTATTAGTTTATATATACATTAAAAGCTCATTAAATTTGTAAATATGATAGTATTACTATTATATTTGCGAGTGCATTAAAAATGGAGGGTATTCAAATTCATATTAAAGTTAACCCAGAGATTTACTTAAAAAATCCAAATGCTTCAGAGCTTGGCCGTAAAATAGTATCTACAAGCATTAGTTTAATAGATGAGTTAGGATTTGAAGCATTTACATTTAAAAAATTGGGCAATAATATTGGTTCGCCTGAAAGTTCTATATACAGATACTTTGAAAGTAAACATATGCTTTTAATTTATCTTAACTATTGGTACTGGAGTTGGGTTGAATATAAATTAGTTTTTGCAACTGCTAATGTGAAATCTAAAAAGCAAAGGCTTGAAAAAGCTATTAGTATTCTGACTGGAAATGTAAAGGAAGATGGTTTGTTTTCTCATGTTAATGAAACACTTTTAGATAGAGTTGTGATGAATGAAGGCGTAAAATCTTATCATATTAAAGATATTGATGAAGAAAATGAAAAAGGTTATTTTAAAATTTATAAGCGAGTTGTAATGAGAGTAAGCAATATGATTTTAGAATTGAATCCAAAATATAAATACCCTAATATGTTAGTCTCTACAATGGTTGAAGGTGCATTTATGCAAAGATTTTTTGCAGAGCATCTACCAGCATTGACAAATATTGAAAAAGGCAAATATACTGTGACAAATTTTTACAAAGAACTGGTTTTTAGTGCGATTAGTTTAACTAATAATGCTGAAAATAATAAATGAAGAAAATACTTGATTTTAAATACTTTAAAGGCAATATCTATAGTATAGATTAAAGAAAATGAATAATAAATTATAACCAAATATCAAAATATCTCGATGTCTATCGAGATTAACTTTAAAATAAAAAATATGAGAACAATTGTAATAACTAAAGAAATTCAAAATTCAAAAACACCAGCAAGTATTATAACCGATTTAATAGAAGGTAACAAACGGTTTACTGAAGCTAAAAAAGAAACTGTAGATTATTTAGCTCAAGTGAGACAGACTGCTGAAGGGCAATTCCCTAAAGCAATTATTTTATCATGTATAGATTCTAGAGTTCCTGTAGAGATAATTTTTGACCAAAGCATAGGCGATATTTTTGTCGCTAGGGTTGCAGGTAATTTTGAAAATGTTGACATTTTAGGCAGCATGGAATACTCTTGTAAAGTAGCAGGAAGTAAATTGGTTTTTGTTTTAGGACACGAATCTTGTGGTGCTGTTAAAGCTGCTTGTGATGGTGTAGAATTAGGCAATATAACCGAAATGCTGTCCAAAATTACACCAGCAGTAAAATTATCTGCAGGACAAGTGAGTGGAGAAGTAAATTCTTCTAACAAAGATATGGTTGCCAAAACTATAGCTAACAATGTAATACTAACTATAGACAGAATTCGTAAAAAAAGTCCTATCCTTAAAGAAATGGAAAACAATGGAGAAATAAAGATTATTGGAGGTGTTTATCATTTATCAACTGGTAGTGTTGAGTTACTTTAAGAAAATAGAAATTTAAAATAGAAGTCTTTTATTACTGCTTCTTTTATCTGTTTATACTTTTGCCATGTTCGAAGGATAGGTGTTTAGTCAATAAATTAAAGTAAGCGATAAATTAAGTGAATTTACCAATTTTGTGCTTTATACAATTGTAAGTTTTTTATTGTATTTCTAGTTGTGTTTTTTAGGGCTGTTCTTGGTAAAATATGCTAACTTTGTTATCTCTTTAAAAAATAAATTGAAAAATATATGAAATTTAAAATAGTTATTTTAGGATGTTTATCACTTACACTTTTTACTTGTAAGGACAAAGCTATTATTGCCAATGAGACTTCTTCCCCAAAAAATGTTATCCTTTTAATTGGTGATGGAATGGGTTTATCTCAAGTTTCGTCTGCCTTCTATTTTAAAGAAACTTCGCCAAACTATGCGCGTTTTAAACATATTGGACTTATAAAAACTTCGTCTTCTATACAATATATTACAGACTCAGGAGCAGCAGCAACAGCATTTGCATGTGGTGTAAAAACTTTTAATGGTGCAGTAGGAGTAGCAGATGATTCTACTGATGTTGAAAATATTATTGAAATAATTTCTCCTAAAAATATTAGAAGTGGATTAATTTCTACTTCTTCTATAACTCATGCAACACCAGCTACGTTCTACGCTCATAATATAAGCCGTGGCTCGGCTGAAGAAATAGCGTTAGATTTAGCACAATCTGATGTAGATTTTTTTGCTGGTGGAGGATTACGATATTTTAATAGTCGCAGTGATAACAAAAATTTATTAAATGATTTAAAAGATAAAGGTTTTACTATAGACACCACTGCTTTAAGTGAGATTACAAAAATTAATTCGTATCCAAAAGCCGCATATTTATTGGCAAAAAACCATATGCCTCCAGCCTCAAAAGGTCGTGGAGATTTCTTGTCTAAAGCAACCGAATTAGCAATTCAATTTCTTAATAAAGATAATTCCAACTTTTTTATGATGGTTGAAGGAGCACAAATAGATTGGGGAGGACATGCAAACGATGGGGAATACTTGGTTTCCGAACTTATTGATTTTGATGATGCTATTGGTAAAGCTTTAGATTTTGCCGAAAAAGATGGCAATACTTTAGTTGTAGTAACCGCTGACCATGAAACTGGTGGATTTACTTTAGCTTCAGCAGTTAAAGAAACAGAAGATGGAAATCAATACAATGATTATAATGAAATATCAATGACCTTTTCAACTAATGGGCATTCGGCTACTTTAATTCCTGTGTTTGCTTATGGACCAGGATCTGAAGAGTTTAATGGGATTTATGAAAATACTGATATTTTTGAAAAAATAGTGAAAATCACAAAATGGAAAAGTGAAAATTAAGTCTTCTTTGCTTATTGTTTCTCAAAAGCTTTTAATCCTGCTTTAACCTCCAAAGCTAAGTAATTTTCACGAGGTACAAGAGGGCAAGAATACTTCTCATCATAAACACAATACGGATTATATGCCTTATTAAAATCGATGATAATAGTATCTCCCACAGGAATCCTTAAGTCTATGTAACGACCTCCTCCATAACTCTCATTACCATTGGTATTATCGATGAATGGTAAAAATAAATAATTTTCAAAACCTACTGTTTTCATTTTATCCATTCCTTGATAAACCTTAAGTTGATACGTTTTATCATTAATTTTAAAAGTAACAGCTCCAAAAACACGTTCTTTAGAGACACGACTTGTAGTGGTTTTCATATCAAACCAATTGGAATCTGGACTGCGTATTAATGTTGCTACAACTACAAAAGTAGAATCGAATGCAAAGAAATCTAATCCCTTAAAATGTTTTCTATCTTTATCTTTTAAAGGGGATTTAGATGCATCTTTAAAATCGGCATTCATCTCTCGTTGAAATTCTGTTTCGCCTAAAAGTGGATGCTTATCTTGCTTACAACTCATTACTGTTACTAACACTAAAAAGAATATAATTTTCTTCATTATAAAATATTTTTCAGTTCAAAAATACAATTTCTATTTATTTTTCATTAGATTTATTTATGAATCTAAACCAAATTACAATTCCGTCTTTAGATTTAGAAAAATCTGTTGCATTTTATAAAACATTAGGATTACACCTTATTGTAGATTCCTTACCCAAATATGCACGGTTTGAATGTCCTGATGGTAATTGTACATTTTCTATTCATAAAGTAGAAGAATTGCCAAAAGGAAACGGAATAATTGTTTATTTTGAAGATGACAATTTGGATGAATTGGTTTCTACCCTTAAAGAAAAAGGAATTATCTTTACAAGTAATCCTGAAAACACTTCCTGATTATGGCGCAAAGCTCATTTACAAGATTTAGATGGAAACAATATTATATTATTTGAAGCAGGAACTAACCGAAAAAATCCGCCTTGGATATTAAAAAAATAAAACATTTCCCTTTGCAAACCTCACAGGTTTTAAAAACCTGTGAGGTTCAAAACAAAATTTAAATGAAAAACTATTTGTACATTATCATTCTTGCACTTATTGTGAGTTGCAATACTTCAGAAAAAAAGAAAACTAATCAAAATTCAGATAGCAATAATGAGATTCCTGCCTTCGCAGGAATAAAGCAATTTCCAAAGTTAGAACCCAATCGCTATAACGTTGCTTTTTTAATAATGGATGGCACTTACAATACAGAGTTAACTGCACCTTTCGATATTTTTCAACATACGCAATATCGCAAAAACATAAAAGCTATGAATGTGTTTACAGTAGCAAATACTGATGATGCCATTACAACTTTTGAAGGTCTGCGTATTTTGCCTGATTATAATTATGTAAACGATTCGTTACCTAAAATAGATATTCTAGTTGTGCCAAGTGCAGAGCATCATTTAGATAGCGATCTTGAAGATGATGCCATGATTAATTTTGTAAAACGCGTGGACAAAGATGCCCAATTCATAACCTCGCATTGCGATGGTGCTTTTGTTTTAGCGAAAGCAGGAGTATTGGATAATGTAGTCTCTACAACTTTTCCGAGCGATATTGATAAAATGCGAAAAATGTTTCCAACACTTGATATAAGAAAAGAGGTGCTTTTTGTTCACGACGGAAAGTATATCACTTCAGTTGGAGGTGCAAAATCCTTTGAAGCTGCTTTATATTTATGCGAATACCTCTACGGTAAAGAAATTGCACAATCACTCGCTGGTGGATTGGTTATTGATTGGGATTTAGAAACTGTTCCACATTTAATTATAGACTAATCTTGTCTTAAACTAATGTATTATGTTTGAAGAGGAAGATAATGATTTTAAAAGTCACGAAGACATACAAAAAATGCCAATCTATAAAAAGGCAATGGAATTGTCAAAACTAGTAGATTACATTACAGACGCTGTTTCTAAAACAGATATAAATTTTGAAGCCGACATCGAAGCTGAAATGATAAAGCACAATGTTGAATATATGTGCAAAAATGCTTTAATAATTCCTGCGAAAATAGCTGGAGCAGAAGCTGTAGATATTTATGACCTTAAAATGGAAAACGCTGCTATTATTCGTAAAGCTCCACGAGAATTAATTACAGATACTCGTGGCATACAGATGCATGGTTTTAAGGATATTGAATATTTAGACTTATTAAGAAATGAAGTTGAAGAATTTCGTGTTTTGTTTGCAGAATGGGTTAAAACTTTTGACCAATGGAATTATATTATAGATCGTTGGGGACTTTTTAATCCACCAGGAATAAATTATGATGATAAAGATCCAGATGACGATATTCCATTTCAAAATCCTTTTGATGATGATGGTTTTTAAAGTGTTAAATGTTCCTCATCTTATAGTAAAGTAGCATTTTATTTCTAATTTTATATCATAATTTTCAAAACCAACCAAATGCAACTAACAAAATACATTTTTACCATGATACTTTGTGTATTCATGGTAAGTACAACATTTGCCCAAGATTATTTTTTTAAAAACAAAGCACCTTTTAATACTGAAATTCCTTCACCAGAAGACTTTCTAGGCTATCCTATAGGAGAACAACATACAAGACACGATCAAATTGTAGCTTATTTAACAAAACTTGCCGAACTCTCTGATCGAGCTTCAATAACAACTTATGGCAAAACACATGAACATCGTAAATTGGTAATTTTAACCGTTTCTACTCCGGAAAACCTTGGCAATCTTGATGCTATTAAAACAGAGCATTTAAAGTTTGTAAATCCAAATCAAAGTCCAACAAACTATAACGAGATTCCTATTTTTATAAATTTGGGTTATGGTGTTCATGGTAACGAACCTTCAAGCTCCGAAGCTGCAATGCTTACGGCATATACTTTGGTAGCTTCAAATAGTTCAGAAGTTAAAAATTATTTGAAAAATGCAATTGTTTTTATCGATCCAACCTTAAATCCCGATGGTCGTGACAGACACACTCAATGGGCTAACCAGTTTAAAGCAAATGTGCTAGTTTCTGATGGAAATGATGCCGAACATAATGAAGCTTGGCCAAGAGGAAGAACCAATCATTACTGGTTTGA
>CAYRVY010000045.1:0-10083 GCA_964427695.1 uncultured Flavobacteriaceae bacterium | reverse complement strand
ATCTACATCATTAGGTAAAACACTTGCTAAATTGTCTTGCCTTAAATCTGCTTTTAAAATTTTAACTCCTTTCCTCTCTATAGCTTTAGCATTTATTTTTTTTAGCTTTATATCGTAATATTCACTAAAATTGTCTAAACCAACAACCTCATGCCCTAAAGCTTGTAAACGTTCTGCTGTATGAGAGCCTATAAAACCCACAACTCCTGTTACTAATATTTTCATTTGTTATAATTTATAATTGCAATTTAGCATCTTTTTTATAATTAAAATATGAAAGCAAAGTGTTAATCTAAAAAAGAATATTTTTGTACCAAGCAACCTATTGCAGATGAATTATAAATTTACCATTATTGTTCCTGTTTATAATGAAGAAGAAAATTTACTTCGAGTAGAAAAAGAACTACTTAATTATACTAAAATTGCAACAAAAACCACTAAAATTTTGTTTGTCAATGATGGTTCTAAAGATAAAAGCCAGGAGCTAATAGAAGATATTTGTAATAGGAATCCCGAATTCACTTTTATTAGTTTTAAAGAAAATAAAGGACTAAGTGCTGCAATTAAAGCAGGTTTTGATTATGTTGAGACAGAATATGTTGGTTATATAGATTCCGACCTTCAAACTGCTCCTGAAGATTTTAATCTGCTTTTAGAGCACATAGAGAATTACGATTTGGTAACAGGAGTTAGGGCTAATAGAAAAGACTCGTTTGTAAAAAGTATGTCTTCTAAAATTGCAAATGGTATAAGACGAGTATTTACTCATGATGGAATGGATGATACTGGTTGCCCTTTAAAAGTTATTAAAACCGATTGCGCAAAGCGTATTCCTATGTTTAAAGGCTTACATCGCTTCTTGCCAGCAATGATATTATTACAAAAAGGAAAGATTATTCAAATTCCTGTTCGTCATTTTCCGCGTATTACAGGACAGGCAAAATTTGGTTTGTGGAATCGTTTATTAGTACCTTTAATGGATTGCTTTGCTTACTTATGGATGAAAAAAAAATATATTAATTACAGCATTTCTAAAAAGAGTTAATGAGTAGTTATTATCTGTTAATTAAGAAATAAATCGTTTTACTAAATATTTCTGAAGCTTATAAAACCCAAAACCTGCAATAGCACCAAAAAACATTCCGCAAATAATATCTAAAGGATAATGTACGCCAACATAAATTCTGCTATATGCAACCAGAGCACTCCAAAACAATAAAATAAATATTAATTTTTTGTAATATGGTCTTAATAATAGTCCTGCAAAAACTGCTGCTGCCATCGAATTTGAGGAGTGCCCAGAGAAAAAGCCATATTTACCACATCGAGGCGCAATAAAACGCATAAACTCTTTTACTCCATCTTCTCTACAAGGTCTTAAACGCTCAAAACCATCTTTAAAGAGATTTGTAACCTGATCTGTAAATGTTATCATAGCTGCAATAACTAAAATTAACAGTAATAATGGTTTTAACCCTAAATGTTTATAAACAAAATAGAGCAACACTGCATATAGTGGGATAAATGTAAGTTTATTAGTAATTATCAACCAAAGGTTGTCGTAATTAGAAGTTCCTAAATTATTTAAAAAAAGGAATAGCTCTTTATCGTATTGAATGAGTTGGTCTATCATAATTTAAAATTAATTAGTATTTAAAGTGTACTAAAGTTAATACCTGCCTAAAAACATATATAAATCATACAAGAATATTCTACCTCGTATTTATAAAAAACAATTAGTATTGTCCGATTAAAGAATCAAGACCGCTCCTATGTTTGTAAAAGTATAATAAATTTGTTTTTAGATATCTAACAATGTGTTGGTTATAATTCATAAGACTCAATAACTCCTGTTTTTTTGGTTATTTTTAAAAAGCAAGGAGTATGTTTGTAAAAACCTTGTAAACACTAATAAAAACAGTGCTTTAACGATTTATTTAATTTTTTTCTCGGACACTAATGAAAAACTATATAAAGAATACTTTAAGTACTTTCAACTATAAGAACTTAAAACTATATGATTAATCGTCGTATCTCGAAACTTCTCTATCATAAAACTCTGAAGCTTCTTTTATAACATTTTCTGTTTCGCTTAATAATTCTTTTTCGTTATTTTCATCAAACTCCTCAAACCACTCAATTTCATCATTTTCTAGATTAATAATAAACCTTGGGAATTCAGTATGAATTACAAAAATGGCGTTAGGTAAATCGGTATTGTCCCCAAGAATAAATTTTGGAATTTTCATATATGTAAAATATTATTTTGCTTTCGCAAAATTAACCGTTTTGTTAAATAATTAAATCTAATATACAACATAATTGCTGCTGCAGTAAGCCCAACTAATAAACCCAGCCAGATACCAAAACTGGCGTAAGCTTCTTCTTTGCCTAAAAAATAACTAATTGGGAAGCCAATAAGCCAATAAGCGACAAAAGTAATTAAAGTTGGTATTTTTACATCTTGCAATCCACGTAACGCTCCTAAAACCATAACTTGAATACTATCACTCAACTGGAATACAGCAGCTGCTAGCAATAGTTTAGCAGCAATTTTAACTACTTCGGTGTTATCTTTAAAGTTATTTACATCATCTAAATTCAAATATATATTAGGTAATACTTTATGAAATGCTAAAAAGAAAAGTGCAAAAATAAACGCTAGGCTAAGTCCTAATAAAAATATAGAAAACGCAATGCGACGCAATTCTTTAAAGTTTTGCAATCCTTTTTGGTTACCAACTCTTATCATTGCTGTAACACTTAATCCAATAGCAACCATAAAGGTCATTGATGATAGGTTAAGTGCAATTTGGTTAGCAGCTTGATGATTTTTACCCAAAGTACCACTTAACCAGATTGCAGCTGTAAAAATAGCGACTTCAAAAAACATTTGCATAGCACTAGGGAAGCCAAGGTTTAATATTTTTTTTATCATTTTGCTTTCAAGCACAAACAACTTGATATTTGAAACATAATCTCTCGATTTTTCTTTTTGTTTAAGTATCCACCATAAAAAGAAAAGCATTATAAATCGAGAAACTAATGTGCCAACAGCAGCTCCAACAATTCCCATTTGTGGAAAACCAAACTTTCCAAATATTAAAAGATAATTTAAAATCACATTAACAACATTGGCTAAAATTGTAGCGTACATAGGATATCTGGTCATTGATAATCCATCACTAAATTGTTTAAATCCTTGAAATATAATTAATGGTATTAACGAAAAGGCAACCAAATCTAAATATGGTATTGCGAGTGTAACTACCTCTTCAGGTTGTTTCATAAGATACATTAAGGGTTTTGCAAGTAGAATTAATCCAAATAAGGCAAAACTTAAAACAGTACATAAAAACAGTCCATGTTTAAAGGAAGACTTTCCATTTTTAAAATTATTTTCCGAGTCAGCTTCAGCTATTAGAGGCGTTATTGCAGTAGAAAATCCAATACCAAGTGACATTGCTATAAAAATAAAACTATTTCCTAAAGACACGGCAGCTAACTCTGCCGAACCTAATTGCCCAACCATGACATTGTCAATTAAACTCACAAAAGTATGCCCAAGCATTCCTAGCATTACAGGAGCTGCTAATTTTAAATTGTATTTAAATTCTTTGGTATAGTTAGTAAGCAATTGTAACGTTTTTTAAGCAAGACAAAGTTAAGTTTAGATTTTTTAATTACGAACTTTTGAAAATTAATTAAAAAATAATTTTTAATTTGTTAATAAATTATTTTAATAAGTTCATTTTTAATTGGTTAATAGCCTATTTTTATTGTCAGCTTAAAAAGCTGGTAGAGTATATGTTTAATAAATGCTATTTAAATTTTTATACTTTATTATTGGAGACTTTTGCTATTATATTTTAGAGGGATTTAAAAATACTTTTGTGAAAAAGTTTCAAACAAAAAAGGGGAAGTTTTCCCCTTTTTTAGTTATATGGTTTTTAATAATCTATCATTACCTTTGCCTATAAAGAACAACTCATTAAAGAACTGTTTTTTTATTCTTCTTCATCTTTATTTTTTGTTTCAAGCATATGCAACATATTATTTTCTTGCAATATGTTATACCATCGTATTATTTTTTTTATATCGCTCACATATACTCTATCTTCGTCGTAGTCTTGTAAAACAGAAAAAAAGTATTCTTCTAAAATATCTTTATTATCCTTATGGCTTATACTGGTTTTATTACCTTTTTCTTTAGTTTTAATTTGCTTTAACACCTTTTGTAAAGGCACCTCTTCGGTTAGTGTATAAATTGCAATATCACTTAACAAACTAACATTTTTGCTTAAATTTACAGACAAACGCTTTCCATCTATTAAAGATTCGGCAATAAAACCGTTTCTTGTTTTATTAATTAACTTATATAATCCTGGTTTTTCAGAGATTGCTAAAATACTATCTAAACTCATTATAATGTTATTATTTTTAATGCGACAAATATCTTGTCTTTATATTTATTGTCAAAATATCATCGCTTTTTTTTTATTTCTGGAAAACGCATTCTATAATCTACATTCACTTTTCCTTTCGAAATATTATTAAGTTTTCCCTTTATTATACGTTTTTTAAAATTAGAGATTTTATCTGTAAATAAAATTCCCTCAATATGGTCATACTCATGCTGTATAACTCGAGCTAATAACCCTTTAAATTCTTCAGTATGAGTCTTAAAATTTTCATCTTGATATTCTATTTTTATTTGTGGTTTTCTTGAAACCTCTTCTCTTATGTTAGGAATGCTTAAACAGCCTTCGTTAAAAACCCATTCGTCACCTACTTCTTCAATAATTTTTGCATTAATAAAAACACGCTTAAAGCCTTTTAATTGTTCTTGTTCTTCAACAGTTAACGTATCATCTTCAGAAAAAGGCTTTGTATCTACCAAAAAAACACGAATTGACAACCCTATTTGTGGTGCTGCCAAACCAACACCAAAGGCTTCATACATAGTCTCATACATGTTTCCAATAAGCGCATCAAGGTTTAGAAAATCTTTGGTGATCTCCTTACCTTTTTTTTTTAAAACGGCATCGCCATAGGCAATTATTGGTAAAATCATTGGGCTTTTATAATTAATTGTTTGCAAAAATACAACTCTTACTTTTTAATGATAGTAGTTGGCAATAAAAAACTCCTTTAAAAAAGGAGTTTAAGAGTTAAATATCTACAATAATTTATTCCGTAATAATAATTTTTTTAGTTATTGTGACATTATCTGTAACCAATTTAAGGAAATACACTCCTTTAGCAATGCTTGAGGTATTAATTTGTTTTTTATTAGCATTTTCAATTTTATCTGAAATAGCTAATTTTCCTGTTACATCATACATATAAATTTTAGCAGTAATGTTAGAACCAAACTTCATAGTAAGTTGATTATCTTTCTTTAAAGGGTTAGGGTATACTCTAAATGTTGCCTTAAAAAATTCAAATTCATTAATTGGTAAAGTTCCGTTATTGTAACTGCAGTTCCCTACACTACCTCCAAAATCTGCAGTAAACGCAGTAGTAGGATCGGGCAATGGTGAACCAATTGTTAAAGTATACTCCGATAAAGTATCGCTACAACTTACAAGAGTAAATGTACTGCCATCAACAGTAACTGTACCAGGTCTACTTCCACAAAGAGATGTTCCAGAATCGTAAACAAAGAACAGTGTTAAACCAGCATCACTAGAAAATCCATTTGGGGGACAAAATTGAGCATTAATTTGATTAAAGCCAAAAAATGCAATTAAAAAAAAGTAATAGTAATTATGTTTCATGGAAAGAGTTTTTATTTATCCTAAAAATAGAACAAAAAACATTATAAATATGTTGTTTTTGGAAGTATTAACAAACAAAATATCAACTATTTTAAAACTAGTTTGCATTGCTTGCCAAATATACCAGCAATTCCAGCTGCAAATCCTCCAACTATACCTGTAACTGCTATAAGTAATGTAGGATTTTCTCCAAGAGAGAATAATATTGCTATTTTTCTAGCCAGTATATAATCATTAACACTACTTAATAGCCATGACTGGACTATCCATAATAATGCGACAGCTAAAAACGGAATAATAAAAACAGCAGCCTTTTTTAACGGAATTAAAAATGAGCTTATCAATGCTGCAACCATTACAGACCACCAAGGCAAAAATAATGCGAATAGATAAGCTATAAATAATGTAAGTAAAAAGTTTATGGTTTTCTTATTCATTGTTTGGAGTTAAAATTTGAGTAAATAAAATGCCTTCTGTTGCTTCTGGATTTTGCATAAAATTAAGTTTTAAGTATTTGCCGTCTGCCCATTGGTCGATAAAATTGTCATAATACTTGCTTCCAGGATTTCCAGATTGTCCACCTGGATAAATACCTAAAGCGGTTGGTGGCGAAGTCATTTCTACAATCATTCGCCACGAAGGACCATGATTTTTAGAGGCTGCATTAACCGTATTTGCATCGCCTCCAATTGGAATGTTAAATCGAGAAAACGCAGGTAAAGCTTGAAGTAAATGACCAACAAAAGTTGCTTTGTAATTGCTCCAATTGTATTCTCCATTTTTGGCTTTCCAATCTATTATATCTTTTACAGTTTCTTTAAAGGTAAGCAAAAACAAATCTTTAGAGGTTTCTTTTTCAGGTGTATCAACAATATCCATAAAAGCATCTTGAGGATAATTTTTCAGCATATAAATAGTTTGATATGTAAAGGGTTTGTCTAATGTTAAATCTTCTACTTCAAATTCGTCCCAAGTTAAATTGTAGATTTTTGGCCACCAACTTGCCCAAATACTTGGTGCTATTTGGTTAATTTCCGTATTAAAATCCCAAGATTTAATTTGATTAAAAACCTCTTGTTCTTTAGTAGTCAAAGTTGAAATATTCATATGTTCAAAAATATACGGTAACAATTCTGAAGCTTTAAGATTGTAATTGTTATTGTGTAAATCTTTAAAATCTTGGATATTGAATTTCTCTTTTGAGCGAAAAAAATCGTTTATCACTCTATTTCTATATGGCTCATAGCCATCGTTAAACACATAATAAGGGTAATTTTCATCTACAGGATGTTGGTTTGCCGAACTCACAAAACCACGTTTTGGATTTTTAACATGTGCATTGTGTTCTTGAGGAATAAAGCTTTGCCAATCGTTTTCAGGATTACTTCCATCCATTAAAAATTTACCTTGACCTTTCCATTTATTAGGGAACTTCCCTTGAATCCAAAGTGCGATGTCACCTTCGGCAGATGCAAACACAAAATTTTGCGCAGGTGCTACATAATGTTTTAGAGCATTAACGTAATCTTCATAATTTTTACTTTTATTTAAATCTAAAAAGGTTCGTTGAATGTTACCTCCAACATGACCAATCCATTTCATTGCATAACCTACTTTCTTTTTGCCATTACCTTTAAAAGTGTAATCGTAACTTACTGGTCCATGATGCGTATAGGTTACAGTATCTATAAACGATTTCTTGTTTTTAATTTTAATTTCTTCAACACGAACAGATGTGTTTTTCCATGTACCATCATATTTGTATTGTTTCATTGTTTCGTCTTTAAACTCAATTTTATACCAATCTATAACATCGCGAGTTGCATTGGTGTCTCCCCAAGATATATGTGTATTAAATCCAGATATAATGCCTAAAGCACCAGGAAGCGTTGCACCAAAAGAATTATGGTTAGGAGTTGTGAGTTGCATAACATACCAAATGGATGGTAAATTTAATCCTAAATGCGGATCGTTAGCTAAAATAGGATGACCAGAATATGATTTCTCCGGACCAACAGCCCAATTGTTACTTCCGTTATTTGGATGTGGTTTATCCATAGTTTCTGCAATAGAGTCTAAAAGCAATTCGCTTTCAGGAATAGGAATTTGTTGTACATTTTCTAAAGTTGACCAATCAGTGTCTTTTGGAATTATTGGATCGTTAATATCAAAAAAATCAGGATATAACAAATCAAAACGTTCTTTACCAAACATACGTAAAGCATTCGTGTATTCTAGATCTGAATCTCCTCCTGCCAACATTTTAGTCATATACATAAGTAATAATGCAGTTTTTTTAATAGTCCAAGGTTCAGGAGCGTAATCCAGCAATTTATATTCTACAGGATAATCTTTTGGTTGTAACTGATTAATATAATTGTTAACTCCATCACGATAAGCTTCTAAAAATGTTAAAACTTCTGGATCCTCTTTCATTTTTTTTAAAACATTATCAGCGCCAAAACCCATACCTCGTCTTCGTTCTTGTCTATCATGATCCAAAGCTTTTTCTCCTATAATTTCGCTTAAACGTCCAGCTGAAGCATGTGTTTGAAATTCCATTTGCCAAAGTCTATGTTGTGCTGTGACATAACCTTGTGCCTTGTATAAGTCTAAATTATTTTGAGCAAAAATGTGAGGAATTAAATGTTCATCATACCTTACAGTTACTGGAGCCGAAAGACCTTTAATGGTAATATCATTGTTGGTGTTGGATTCTGTAATTTCGTTTAACCAAACTCCTTGATTTGGGCTTAAAAATTTCCCTAAAGGTGGTAAACTACCAAGTTTTGTGTTAAGCGTATAAAAGGTTGCAATAATTAGAAGCAATGACAACCAAAATTTTATGTTTTTCATGGAGATATAAATTTCAAAACTGTAAAGTAGTAAATATTTGGAAAATGGAAATGCAATATTGGCAAAACACTAAACTAGTTATAAAAAAGCTTTCAAACAATACATAGAACTACTAAATTTTACATTAGAACTAATTTTTTAATAATCTCTTTTCCTAAATCTTCATTAAGCATTTTAATAATTTTTTCTTTGCCATAGCTTAGCTCTTCTCGAAGAGCTGAAGAACTTAATTGTACATATAATGTTTCACGTTGTAATTTTACAGAAGTCGTGTAACTATTTACTCCATTTCCCATTAATTTTACCCAAGAGTCGTGAACTTCAATTTTATCTAAGCCACTTTGTAGTTTATTTATCTCTACAAATTCTTTAAGTGCGTCACTTAAGCTCATATGTTCATTATGACGTTTACTCATAATTCTTGATTAATTTTCTACCATCATGCTTTCGCCAAGATTAAAAATTTGATAAGTTTGGTGCGCGTTTTTTATAATTTGTTCAGTACGTTCAGGATGTGTATCTGTTATAAATAGTTGGCCAAAATTTTCATCATCTACTAAAGTAATGATTTGTTTCACACGTTGCTCATCTAATTTATCAAAAATATCGTCTAATAATAAAATAGGGTTTACACCACTTTGAGATTTAATAAAATCGAATTGAGCTAATTTAAGAGCAATTAAAAACGATTTTTGCTGACCTTGGCTTCCAAATTTTTTAATAGGATATTGTTCAATCTCAAAACTTAATTCGTCTTTATGTATGCCAACACTTGTATATTGTAATACTTTGTCTTTATTAATGTTATTAACCAAAAGAATATTGAGTTTGTCTTTAAATAAATCACTTTTATATACCAAATTAACAACTTCATTATCGTTGCTTATTACTTTGTAACGCGCTTTAAAAATGGGAATAAATTCTTGTAAAAAAGTATTGCGTTTTTCAAAAATGCTACTGCCAAGTTCGGAGAGTTGATGGTTGTAAATATCTAAAGTGTCGCCATTAAAAGTATTGTTAAGTGCAAAATACTTAAGTAACGAATTACGCTGCGCAATCACTTTATTATACTTTAATAAATCATTTAAATACCCTTTATCGCTTTGCGAAATTACGCCATCTATAAATTTGCGTCGTGTATCACTTCCTTCAGTAATTAAATCGCGATCTGAAGGTGAAATAATAACCAATGGCAAAAAACCAATATGATCACTAAAACGATTATATGTTTTTCCATTTCGTTTCAACGTTTTCTTTTGACCCTTTTTTAACGATACTATTACTTTTTCATCTCGTTCTTGCTTATTATATAACCCTTCAACAACAAAAAAATCCGTTTCATGTTTAATGTTTTGTGAAGATAAAGGGTTAAAATAACTTTTACCAAAAGATAGATGATAAATAGCATCTAAAACATTGGTTTTTCCTATGCCATTTGGACCAACAA
>CAYRVY010000044.1:0-10120 GCA_964427695.1 uncultured Flavobacteriaceae bacterium | reverse complement strand
ATAAGCAAACCAAAATATGCTGCTATAAGTAAAAGAATTTGAGTTCCATTCATAAGTACAAATTATTGAGCCAAAATACAAATTTTGTTGAAAGTGCTTCGTTTTAATAATTGATATTATAAAATTGTAATATTGCAATATTACGATAAATACAATATTTTGCAAAAAAAAAGAAACCTTCAAGATCTCATAGTAATAAAAGTTTTAAAATTGTAAATTCGCAGTTATGGAATTTTCATCAAAACTACTTGAAAATGCGGTAAACGAAATGTCACAATTACCTGGAATTGGTAAGCGTACAGCATTGCGTTTAGTGTTGCATTTATTACGTCAGCCTCACAAACAAACAACGCAATTATCTCAAGCATTGCAAAAAATGAGAACTGAGATTAAGTTTTGTAAAAGCTGCTATAATATTAGTGATGTAGAACTTTGCGAAATTTGTGCAAATCCACACAGAAATGAAGAAATTATTTGTGTGGTAGAAGATATTCGTGATGTTATGGCGATTGAAAACACAAGTTCTTTTAGAGGATTATATCATGTGCTTGGCGGTAAAATTTCGCCGATGGATGGCGTTGGTCCAGACGAATTAAATATAGTCTCGTTAGTAGAAAAAGTGAAGCAAGGAAAAATTAAAGAACTTATTTTTGCTTTAAGCTCTACAATGGAAGGAGACACCACCAACTTTTATATTTACAAACAATTGCAAGGGCTTGATATAATTACAACAACAATTGCAAGAGGAATTTCGGTTGGTGATGAAATTGAATATGCAGACGAGGTCACACTTGGCAGAAGTATTATTAATAGAATTCCTTTTGAAACTTCTTTAAAAGTCTAATTATATTTGAAGCTTTCCATCGTCATATTAAACTACAATGTACGTTACTTTTTAGAGCTTTGTTTAAAAAGTGTAGAAGCTGCTATTACAACTATTGATGCCGAAATTATTGTAGTTGATAATAATTCTACAGATGAAAGCTGTAACATGGTAAAACAACTTTTTCCAGAAGTAATACTTATCGAAAATAAAGGAAATTTCGGTTTTTCTAAAGGAAACAATAAAGGAGTTACTATAGCTAAAGGCGACTATATTTGTATTTTAAATCCAGATACAGTTGTTGCTGAAGATACATTTTATAAGCTACTTAAATTTGCCAGTTCACAAGAAAATCTCGGAATTATTGGTTGTAAACTTATTGACGGAACAGGGCAGTTTTTACCTGAAAGCAAACGCAATATTCCAACAGTAAAAGTTGCTGCTAATAAAATATTTGGAAACTCAAAAAAATATTATGCCAATCATATTAACCAAGACGAAACCGGAAAAGTTGATATTTTAGTTGGTGCATTTATGTTTATTAAACGTAATGTTTATAGAAAAGTTAACGGATTTGACGAAGACTATTTTATGTTTGGCGAAGATATAGATTTGTCATACAGAGTTTTAAACGCGAATTATAAAAATTACTATTTTGCTGATACGACAATAATCCATTATAAAGGAGAAAGCACATTAAAAAATATAAATTACGCCAAAGACTTTTATAACGCAATGCAACTATTTTATAAAAAGCATTTTAAGAGCAATATATTGTTCGATACTTTCGTAAGTTTAGGAATCAAGATTGCTTATTTTTTTAGGAATGAAAAGAATGTCGAACCAAATAAAGTAAATAAATATATTTTAGTTTCCAATACCATTAATGTTAAACTCAAGCAAGTTTTATCTAAAGAAGTAGTATTAAAAAAGGATGTGAAAAACATAGAAAAAGGCGACGAAATTATTTTTGACACTAATGTTATCAGCTTTAAAGAAACGATAAAACAGTTTTCTAATAGAGAAATAAATAAGCTCGTTACATACAAGATTTTACCTAAAAATTCTAATTATATTATAGGTAGTAATAGCTCATCAAGTCAAGGAGAAAGCATTTGTTTTGAATAGAATTAATTGAAGAAACTGCAATAAATTAGATGATTATTCTTTACTTTTGCAGGCAGAAACCAAAAAATTACAGTGTAATAAGATATGGCAAAATTCGAATTGAAATTACCTAAAATGGGAGAAAGTGTTGCAGAAGCAACCATTACCTCTTGGTTAAAAGAAATAGGTGATACTATTGAAGAAGACGAAGCCATATTAGAAATTGCTACAGATAAAGTAGATAGCGAAATACCTAGCGAAGTTGAAGGTGTATTGATAGAAAAACTATTTAATGTTGATGATATTGTGCAAGTAGGACAAACAATAGCCATTATTGAAACTGATGCTGATGGAACAACTACCTCATCTGCTCCAATAGTAAAAGAGATTAAAGAAGAAGCACCTGTAAAAGCTGTTGTAGAAGTCACTAAAACAGTTGTTGCAGCTCAAGAAACTATTGCTCCAGTAATATCTAATGGAGACAGGTTTTATTCACCATTAGTTAAAAATATTGCTAAAAAAGAAGGCATTACACAAGCTGAATTAGATGTTTTACCTGGAACAGGAAAAGAAGGTCGTGTTACCAAAAACGATATTCTTGCCTATCTGGAAAATAAAGGAAGTCAGCCAATACAAAAACCTGAAGTGAAAGTTAAAACTACACTAACCAATGGAATTGGTAAACCGCAAGTGGTACCAGTAGTTTCAAGTGGAGAGGATGAAATCATTGAAATGACCAGAATGGGCAAATTAGTTGCCAAGCATATGGTCGATTCTGTGCAAACTTCGGCACATGTACAATCATTTATTGAAGCAGATGTTACTAAAGTTTGGAATTGGCGCAAAAAAGTTAAAGATGATTTCTTAAAACGAGAAGGAGAAAACTTAACCTTCACTCCTATTTTTATGGAAGCTGTTGCAAAAGCATTGAGAGATTATCCAATGCTTAATATTTCTGTAGAAGGTGATACTATTATAAAAAAGAGAAATATAAATCTTGGAATGGCTGCTGCTTTAGCCGATGGAAATTTAATTGTCCCTGTTATTAAAAATGCAGATCAATTAAATTTAGTTGGCATGACCAAACAGGTTAACGATCTTGCAAATCGTGCACGTTTAAATAAATTGAAACCAGACGATATACAAGATGGCACTTATACAGTAACCAATGTTGGGACATTTGGAAGCATTATGGGAACTCCTATTATTAATCAGCCACAAGTTGGGATTTTAGCATTGGGAGCAATACGAAAAGTTCCTGCTGTAATCGAAACTTCCGAAGGCGATTTTATTGGTATTCGTTACAAAATGTTTTTATCGCATTCTTACGATCATCGTGTGGTTAATGGAGCACTTGGAGGACAATTTGTTAAAGCTGTAAAAGATTATCTCGAAGCTTGGGATAGTAATAGAGAAATATAAAATCCCTTTGAAAAAAGGGATCTCTTCATACGAAGTAAACAGTTTTAGAACTGTGCTTTTTATAGGATGCGGTGTTAGGCATAGTTAGTTTTACATTTCCACACTTGGGTCACATATTAGACCATCATGGCTTATATCCTCTACTATAAGTTGAAATATTTGTTTCAAGTATAATGTTAATTCAAATGTTGTAATCTCTCTCCAAGGATTTTGTGAGACTGGTTTCTGATACTCAAATCTAAATCTTTCACCCTGAAATCTAAATTCTTTATCTTTTGCTCCGTAGTAAATAAAATTAGAATGCATACAATTCCTTAGTCTACTAAAGAAATCTAAAAACTCAATATCAAATGATTTATCTCTTTCTTCGGGATATGAACTTATCAGTTTTAATATTTTTCCATATTTTCTGTTATTAGAAACATGAGACAAATGATTTTTAATTAATTTTTTAAGCTTCGATTCTGTTCCCGGTTTAGTCGAATATTCACTTATAATTTTTTTTATTTTTCTATAATCTAATTCAAGAAGTTCTGTTACTTGATTTTCTGGTAAGACGGAATAACAAAAAAGGGTTATGAATAATTCAAAATTTGACCAACAATTAACAATTAAATTAATATTATGACCTTGTTTTTGGTTTTGAATATGCGGTTCCAAATCATCCTGTACAATATTATAATCCTGATAAATTTCTTGATATATGTTTAATGTATCTATTTCATCAAACTGAAAATATCCAAAGTAGTAGTTTTTCAAAATTTCAAAGTAACCATCAATAAATGATGACCTAATATCATTTGAACCAAATCGATTATGAAATTCTCGAATTTGACCTATCAAACATCTTAATTCTTCAAGTATCGCTTCTTTCATGTCTTTATTCTGACTAACGTTGAATTTTGTTGGTTTTATCCTGAAATGCTTTATTAATACTCATCTCAGTTTATCAAATCACTTAAAAAAACCTAAATTTTCTTGAAAAAGTTCACATTAGCGATAGAAATTAATCCAGAATTTCAGGGGAATTATGCCTAATGCTAAGATAAATTCAGTTTCAATTAACTTTATCGATAGTTACCTGCCTGTCTGCCGACAGGAACGAAGGTCGACTATTATTTTTATAAAGTCAAGAGGTTTTTAAAAAGTAAAGACAACTTTAAAAACAAAAGCCTTCTAAAAAAGAGCTTCTAAATTAGAAATTATATTTTTCAGAGACTTGTGCAACGATTACTAGTGTTAGGGCATTTTTTTATTTTCAATTATGTAAACTGTTCCTTTCCCTTTTCCTACAGCAGTAATCATCTTTTCCGTTTTCATATACTGCAAATCTTTTTTTAATGTATGTATTGTGATGTTTTCAAGAGACTTAAAAATATCAGAAATCTTAACAGGTTGGTTTTTATCTATAAACTTCCGAATTTCTTTTTGTCGTTCATTTAAATAACCCCCTTTAGTTTTAAAAACATCATATTTATTATCTAATTTTTGAGTAAGGAGACTTATGTTATTAAGAAAGTATAAAGTCCATTTTGATATAATTTCATTTTCTTTATATCTGTTCTTTTGCCCTTCCATTAAGGCTTGGTAATATTCTTTTTTTGATTGCTCAATCAGATTTTCAAATGATACATATTGAATAAATAAATAGTCCTGCTGTATCAGTAGCATGGTTGTCAAAAGTCGGGACAAGCGCCCGTTACCATCTTGAAAAGGATGAATTGATAGAACGTCATATACAAATAGTCCTATGATAATTAAGGGGTGTATTTCTTCTTTTATTAGTTCTTGATTTGTCCAATTTATTAAATCATTCATTTCACTTTCAACTAAGTAAACCTCAGTTGTATTGAAAATTACTTTTTGAATTCCGTCTGGATAATTAGCAACAACTTTATTAGATAATGATTTATAACTACCTCTGTGTCTATCATCTTTCGAACTATATCGAAGTAAGCTTTGATGAAGTTGCTTTATATAGTTTTCTGATAATTGAATATCATCGAAGTTCTGGAATATAGTTTCTAACGTGTCATAATAGCCAATAACTTCTTGCTCGTCACGAGTTTTAAGTTCTGTGATTTTAACATCATTTAGTAGTTCTTTGATTTCTTTGTCAGTAAGCGTTCCACCTTCAATTCTTGTTGAAGAACCTGTGCTTTCAATAGTTGCTATTTTTCGTAATTCCTTTAGATAAATGTTCTCACTTTTCTCAATAGCGTTCCATCTCCCTTTGTACAAGTCAATTTTCCCAATTAAATTGAGTGTTTTTTGATTTGTTAAGAAGTTGAAGTTGAGTTTATTTAAGAACTTATCCATAAGTTATCTGTATTTTATCTAAAACAAAAATACAGCCACGGATTAAATTATCCAAATATTATCTGTATTTTATCTAAATATGACACTTTAGGTGCATTAAGCAAAGCGGTGCAGCTATGGGTCCAATTTCAGCTAAAACAATTGTAAATGTATAATATGTTAGATGTTGAACTCAACCTCCGCTAGCTTTCTTTAGCTACCGGAGGTTGAGTTCAACTAGCCTTCTACTGAGCTTATACAGTGTTTATCAGTTAAGCCCCACTTTTAGGAGTAAATGGCTTATAGTTAACGCCATTTCCGACTCTAAAAGCAATTGGCGTAATTCGATTATCTCAGCCACGGTGAAACCAATCGCTATATTGCTGGGGAGATTGAGGACATATTGTTTGTTATTAATATGTTTAGATTTATTCGAATAATTAATCTGTGCATTATCAATGCTCTGTTTGAAAGAAATGAACTGATTGTAATTGTACTTGAGAAAAATATTTCCGAAGGCAATTTGTATTTCATTACAGCAATTGCATTTTAGAACGTGGCCGTTTTCTGTCTGATGTAGGAAAGTGTCTTTTTTGGTTCTCATCAATATGTTGTATTTTCTTTTTCTATGCTGTTGTTCAGGTAAAGGTGAATAATTGATCGAATTTCATTCCCTACCATATCAGGATTTTCTTCGGCTTCACTTATGAGTTTTTCGCTTAAGTCAAACAGGGCTTGCCATAGGGGCTTATTATTTCTTCTATTTGCCAATTGTAGGCTTTTGTTTTGGTCGAACACGTTATTCCACTCTATTCTGACTAAGCTCCAGTATAAGCCAAATTGTTTCCACCACGCTATTGCGGGTTTGCAATAAATATTGTCAATTTTAGTGTATTTGTTTAATCCTTTTTCGGCAACGATGGCACTGTCTTTGGTTCCGTTGCGGATGATCTTGAGGTTGTCCTGTTCGTGAAGCCAGCCATAATCGGTGATGATATGGCGGTTGGTTCTTTGCAGTACATTGTAGTCGTCTCTTTTTGAAAACTCCCTGCGGGGCAGTGGCGCGTCTGTGGTGCTTTCCCAGTAGTGCTTGCCGTCCATATGCACCCATGTTGCCGTGCCCTCATAGCGGGGGCTATCGTCCACCTGATACACCTTTTGCGTCCATTGGCCTTTTACTTTGTCTGCCGGAAGTTGGGTGAATTTCCACCTTAGGTTTTTGTCAAATTGGTAGAGGTTGGTGTTTTCATAAAGCCAATCCTGTCGCCAGTGTTTGATTATCAACGTTTCACTAACGACCAACAGATGTTGAATTACGATTTTGGATTTTGTTTCTTCTTCTACGAAAATCCATTCTGCCGAAGCCTTGGCATGGTAAGGAACGTGAATTTTGTAGGCAGTATCTTCCGGAAATGTTTCAGCATAATTAAAGGTTACACTATAGCAGCCACACATCGCCTTTATAGCCATCTTATCTTTATGCTGCGCTATTATTGTTGAGCAGGATGCTACGAGTATCACGAAGGCGGTTATTTTTTCCATAACATCTTAGTTCTGCAGTAATTTGGCTATGAATTTAGCTTTAACTTCTTTTTCGAGTTCTATTGCTTTAGGTATAAGGACTTCTTCTTCTATTCGTGTATGAAGGCTGAGATCTATTTCCAAAGTCTTCAATTGTGTAAGTAGAATGCGATACAGGCTGTGATCTGTTTTGGGTGGTTTATAGGCGCAGATAGACTGCCTTACTTTATAAAGGGCGCCTTCGGTGTCGGTGTGCTCATGAAAAAAATCCTCAAGACAGTACTGTCCTATTTTGCTATAGGAAAGAAGCAAAGGAATATTTTCTTGTTTTGTGTCTAATAAGCATTTTACGTATGGAAAAAGAGTATTTTCTTCCGTATGAATATGATCTGTTAAATACGCACTGTAGTCAACGAAAAACATATCAATTAGCAGTAGGTACGGATGTGTATTGTCATTATTATTTCGCAAGCACTGTATTGTTTGGTCAATTTCTGGAAGAATTTTTTGCAGATACATGCGGTGTGTTCGTTCAAGATAATTAAGGATTATCTGAATAGGGAATTGATGTAACTCAACATTGGGGAAGTCGTGAGAATGCGACAGAGTCGCAGCAATGATTTCAAGAAAATTACCGTAGGATCGTGTTAGTTTCTGGGTGGCGCTTGAAACATTGTTGGAAAAAGCAGGGGTTATGTGGTAACGCAAACAGGCGATTTCATGAAGCCGATCGCTGTCGATGATTTCATTGTATATATGATTTTCTGAGTCTATCATTATCATTGTTGATGTTTTGTTTCTTCTAATAATGCGCTTAATACTTGACGCCATTGTGACCAAACGAAATTTGAGTTCTTAGAATTCAATAGCTAAACCTTGTTTACTAATGGCTTACTTGAAACTAAAGCCCCGCCAAAATACGCGGAGCCCTAGTTGAAAAAAGTAAACGTGTTAGCTTTCTGATTAAAAATTTAGCATTTGTGAGTCAGTAAACCCATATGTGCTTTGCAAGGATTGTAAAGCAGAATCAAAATCAGAGGCTGCTGTCACAGCTCCTGGGTTTACTCCGAAGGCATTGTCTACAATCGTCCAGTTTGTATCTGATATTTTCTTTATCACATTATATTGTAAACACATTGCAAAACCTTTTCCTTCCGCCCAATGGTGATATTTATCACCAGTGTTTGCGACAGCCATATCCGATATTACGGAATTGATATAGTGAATAACATTTGCGGCAACAATTAATTCCCAATTATCTCGTATGATAGTTATCTGAGCATCTCTCACGGTATAATCCTGATTTGAAATTGCAGCACGAGCGGCTAGGAAGGCATTAAATATGATGGATCTGTTACTTAGTTGAGCATCTCTAGATATACAATACTTCCCCCAATACCATGATGTTGTTAAGAAGTCGCCTTTTGTTGCATCGTTTACATCAAAGTTTATTGGTATCCCAAAGTAACCATACGCCTCATCAAAATGATGCTCCATTGATGTGCCCTTTCCGGCTTCAACGGTGGTGTTGTCATCAGTAGTAATGCTTTCTAAATAATTTGAAGTTGCCTGATAATAAAGTACAGCACCCATCAAGCCCTTCTCTACAAGCTGTTTAATTTCGACACCATCTGTTGTATAATATCGACCATCAATCTCCAGACCAGTACCGCCACTTGACGTTGCTGCTAATTCTGTAAACCAGTCATAGAACTTTTGCTTATCAGCTTCATAAGTCTTGTTGGCCAACTGCTTGGTGGAGCCAAAAAGACTATTTGTATTTTCAAAGATATCAATGAGCTCTTGGTCAGTTACCGCATTCGTATTCGATGCTTGACCGATTTTATCTGCCAGTGCATTTAAAAGTTGCAACCTTACGGTTTGACCTGTGTAACTTACATTATCAAAATTATAAGTAGTCGGTATTTCGTAAGAATTGTCTTCAACTATATTATAGACACAACTCCCATCAAATTCTGTAGCATCTGCATCAAAATTTGTAGCTCTTGGATCAGTGCAGCCACTTTTACTGCAAGAGGTAACTACCATTGATATACCAAGAGTAGCAATAACTATATATTTCATTGTTTTCATCTTATTTCTAATTTTCTGTGCAGGCTACTGTACCGTATTTACCCCACGTTGTTTCTAATTGTGATTCAAATGCGGTCATTTCATCATTGTCACCACATGTTTCGTTTGTTGTTTGCTTAACACCTGCCTCATCCAGGTAAGTGCATGTTTTACATTTGTCGCAGGCAGAGAAAATTCCGGCCGCAAGAACAACCATTAATGTTAATTTAATTACTCTCATTTTTATTATTTATTATTAATAATGGACAGCCGTTACAGGCCTGTCCTGTTCGTTCAATTTTATTACAGCAGTTTCGCTGTTTTTGCTTCTTATCAAAACAAGGTCTAAAGCTGATATTTTGTCTTGTCTGAGCCTGAAATTCAGCTATGTTATACTTATAATCCATCTTGTTTATTATTTAGAATGATTCTAAATAAGAGGCAAATGTATTGCTGTAAGACTGTTTGAACAATACCAAATAAATGGTAATTTGCCAATTTTGGATACCAATAAGTTGGTATTTTGAAACGAAGTAATGACAAATAGATCAATGTCTTTATTATTGGTAAAACTGACACTTATGATTCGCCAAATTTGTATTCTTTGACAAAAGGCAGGAATTCGATGCCTCCACAAAGGAGGAGCAAAAGCTAATAGCTGCTTCGAAGCAGCTGATTAAGAACTCAATCTTGCCATGTGATACGGAGCCTTTTTGTAAAACTTGCGGAAAACAGGTGCAGTGGGGCTTTATTTCACCTATTGGCTCTGCTGTTATGAATACTTTCTATATAGGTCTGCTAATTAGTTTAACGCTGCTCAAGGCCGTAATTGCAGATCTATTATTGTTGCCGGCGTTGCTGCTTACATTTTTCTCA
>CAYRVY010000043.1:0-10133 GCA_964427695.1 uncultured Flavobacteriaceae bacterium | reverse complement strand
ACAAATTAGCCTAGTCAATTTTGTATTCCCGAAAAGCTAAATGTATTGAGTATACTTGAAAATAATGAGAAAGAAAAAATAGAAGAGAAAAAAGAAGTTGAAATTGAACCTAAACTTGCTCCATTATCTAAATCTTTGGTTTGCCTATCTCTATCATTCCAAAAAGAGCAAGAGATATCACCTATAATTTCTGTTGAGTTCCTTAATATGCTTTCGTTTACAAAAAATCCAGTTTCCTTTGAGGTTGTAGGGTCTTTTGAGAAAATAAATATTCAAATAGTTTGTAGCGAAGATGACAGAATGAGAGTTCAATCTCATTTACAAGCATATTTTCCGAAAATCATTATTAAAGAGCAGGATGCTTATGAAATTGGATTTGATTTAGATAAAGAAGTAGCAATTGCTGATTTTGGACTAAAGAATGAATTTATGAGACCAATATCAATTTCTAAATCATTTAACATTGATCCATTTACATCTATTATTGCTACATTAGATAATTTACAAGAAGAAGATTTTGTGATTTTTCAAGTGATTTTTCAAGGTGTTACTTCCCCATGGTCAAATAGTATTTTAAATTCTGTTTCCGATGGACTTGGTGGTAGTTTCTTTTCTGATAGCCCAGAAATGCTTTCCTGTGCGGTTAATAAAGTTTCTGCTCCATTATTTAGTTCGGTAATAAGAATTGGTGCACAAGGCAATTCTAATGATCGTAGCCAGTATTTAGCTATGGAGTTAGCAAGGAGTATCACAAACGTTTCTCGTTCAGAATATAACAGCTTGATTCCATTAACTAATGAAGGATATGAATATAAAAATCATATTAGTAATATTTACATGAGAGCGAGTAACCGTCTTGGAATGTTACTTAATAGCGAAGAATTATCTTCGTTTGTTCACTATCCAAATAAAACAGTAGTTTCCAAAAAATTAGGATTACATGGAGGCAAAACAAAAGCAGTACCGCTAGAAGCAACCAATCAAACTTATATTCTCGGTCTAAATAGTCATAATGGTATAGAAACCCAAGTGAGTGTTAATGATGAAGCTCGATTAAGTCATACTCATATTATAGGTGTGACAGGGGTTGGTAAATCAACTCTTATAGCTAATATGATTTTTGAGGATATTAATAATGGAAATGGTTGTGCATTATTTGACCCACATGGTGACGTTGTTGAAGACGTATTAGCTCGAATTCCAAAATCAAGAATTGATGATGTTATTGTAATTGACCCTTCAGACCCTAATTTCTCTATAGGGTTTAATCTTCTTAGTGCAACAACTGATGTAGAAAAAATTGTTCTCTCTTCAGATTTAGTTTCTGCATTTAAAAGACATGCTACGGCTTGGGGAGATAATATGACCGCAGTACTTTCAAATGCAATTAATACATTTTTAGAAAGTAATAAAGGAGGAACACTAGTTGAATTAAAACGATTTTTATTAGAAGAAAAATTTAGAAAGCAGTTTTTAGAAAGTGTTGATGATCAATCTATTCATTACTACTGGCACTATGAATACCCAATGGTAAAGAAAGGAATTACCCCACTATTAACACGAATAGACACATTTCTTAGACCAAAAATTATTCGTTATATGTTGGCTCAAACTGATGGAATTAACTTTCGTGAGTGTATAGAGGAAAATAAAATACTACTTATAAAGCTATCACAGGGGCTTATTGGAGAAGAAAACAGTTATCTTCTTGGGTCATTATTTTTATCAAAATTAAATCAAGTTGCGCAAGCTCGTCAATCACTAACTAAACAAGAACGTAATCCTTATTATTTATATCTTGATGAATTCCATAATTTTATAACTCCAAGTATTACATCAATTTTAAGTGGAGCAAGAAAATATGGTCTTGGACTTATACTAGCACATCAAGAACTTACCCAAATTGATAATTCAAAAACACTAAATTCGGTTATATCTAATCCATATATGCGTATTTGCTTTAGACTTGGAGATAATGACGCTAAAAGGCTCGATGATGGATTCTCTTACTTTGAACAAAGTGATTTACAAAGCCTTGGTACAGGCGAGGCAATTATGCGAATAGGTAGCAATAAAAATGATTTTAATATTAATACTTATCCTTTGCCTGAAATCGATAGGGATGAATCGAGAGAAATAAGGAATTATATTATCAAAAATTCCCAAAGGAAATATTCTACATCAATTTCTGAAATACAATCTATTTTAGATAGTCTTCTTCCAAATTTTAATTCATTAAAGGAATCAATAAAGAAAACCGAAAAAGAAACAATAATAACTACTGAGACAAAAGAGAAAATAAAAATTGAAGTTGAAGTTCCTGAAATAAAAGATAACGTTAAGGTTGATATAGTTGAGCCAAAAACTTCAGACGATACTATTGAATCTCAAAAAAAAGCTTATCTAAATCAAGTAAATGAACAAGAAAAAATCCGTAAACATCGTTCTCTACAGGAATATACAAGAACTATAGCACTACAACGTGATTTCAAGGCGACAATTGAAGAAGAATTGCCTAATGGCAAACGTATTGATGTTGGGCTTGTTAAAGATAACATTCGGATTGCTATTGAAATTTCGGTAAGCAATAGTGTTGAATATGAAGTGCAGAATATTCAAAAGTGTATTGATGCAAATTTCACACTAATTTATATGCTTTCGGAAAACCTAAAGCATCTTAAAAATATAGAAAAACAAGCAAAGAAAAATATCGATAAAAAACACCTTAAACGTATATTTTTCTTCACACCTAAAGAAATACCTAACTATCTTGATGCTATTACCTTAAAAGAAGAGAAACAAACTAAAAGAGTAAATGGTTGGCGTGTTAATATAAACTACCATCAAGATGATTTAGACAAAGGAAATGCCTCCCTTGTTAAAAAAATTAAACAAGCAATAAGGTCTAATAATAAATAAGTGAAAAGAGCCTAATATTGTTTTTATATATTTACCAAAATTAATGTAATGTCAAATAAAAATCCTGTAGAAATTGAAAATAGAAAACTTGAAATTTTAAGTGAGAAATCTAGATATATTTTAGAAAAACAAATAGAAGAAATTCGCTATATGGGTTCTAAAGCAGGGACTATAGTAGGTATAGGAGCTATTTTTTTTCCGCTAATTATTTATATCTTTGATAAACTTGAGAAACTTGACGTTAATAATATATTATTAATTATTTCTTTGTTTTCATTTATATTAGGTGTTGTCCTTTTAACATTTGTCTTGGTTGCAAGTAAAACATACACAGGATATAAGGAAACGGAATTAGATAGATTAAGTAATGAAACAATAAAAGAAATACATACTTATGAGATTAGAGGAAACAAAGGTGCCATTAAAGAAAACCAAAAGAAACTAAAATGGTTAAAACCATTATATAATGCTTCTACCTGGATGACAAATATTTCAATAATAATTATTTCTATATTGCTAATAACCAGTATATTTAACAATAATCAAGATGATATAATGAAAAAAAATAAAAAAATTGATAAAAAAACTAAAATTGATAAAAAATCAAAAGACAGTAATGATATCAATGTAGGAGATATGAGTGGAATTTTTATACCACTAGATAAAAAGAATTTAACTGCTATAAAAAATGTTGTTGTTTCCGAAAACGATAGTATACAAGAAGAAGAATAAGAAAAAGACCATAAAAGTAAATTTTAAGGTCCTTAAAGAAAATTATTGATATTATTTTATTGGACTATCCGATTATTAACTGACCAGCTTCAAAAATAGCATTTGCTTGTTTAATTTTTAACTCTTTGTTAAATTTTGCCATTTCACCATTAATATATCTTCCTGATTCAGCTATCTCTTCTTTAGTATAAGCACCAATTTCAGATTTTTTATAGCTGTTTTCAATGTCTTTGGCATAACTGCCGACAAAACCTCTCATTTTTTTTACAGGTTTCAAACTTTCTTTATTCGATTTATTCTTTTTTCTAAAAAACATACGCAAATGTATTAAATTATTTTTAATTATTTCAAATTATTAACATATAAGTTAAATTCTTTACTATCAGTAGGATAGAATCCAAATTCACCTTTTTCATTTATTATTATTCTATCACTATAAAAGATAAGTAACAAGCACTCTTCAAAGGCATCATTACCAGAACTTGTAGCATCTAACACTATAAAACCAAAGCTTTTATCTTTCTTATACAATTCCGCATTTGAAATCTCGCATACATATATAAATTTAGGAAATACTGCTCCTTGTATAAATTTCCTTTCTCTTAAGCTCATATCACTATCTTTATTAATAACTCGCTTAAACGACCTATTTGAAGTCAAAAAAAGACGAGTGATAATTTTTTTTTGCTCTAATTTAAACCCAATACTTAAGTCTTCTAAAATAAGGTGTGAAAGCTTTCTAGCTGAAACGCTTTCTAGGTATACTTTTGGGTATAAAGGAACAACAATAGCTACAATACTAGATTTTTTAATTTCAGAATCTGTATAATAATCACAAGGTTTTTCTAGTGTTGCTTTTTTGTATGGTGGATAATTATCATCAATAATAATAAATTTTTTATCTTCTTTTTTATCATATACTTCTGAAGAATCACTTAAAAAAACATCTTTAGTAAGTATTTCATCTTTAACTTTTTCATATTGTACCTTTAATATTTTTGGTTTTTTTGAATAATTTATTTTTTGGTCTTTTTTTCTTTTTTCGTGACCAATTATCAAATAAGAGTGAGCTGAAGAATCACTTGTATTTGATTTAGTTAGAGCTAAAACTGGAATCCCAGATTCAACGTAATCGTTTATAATAAATTTAAACTTCTTTTTAAAAGTTTCCTTTGTGTATATACGAGTTCCAAATCCAAACTTTCTAAGAGTATAACTAATTTGATGTGTATTAAGTCCTTTTGTTGGAACTTGTCTTTCAAAAGAAGCTTTTTTCAAAACAGCAATAATATTTGAAGGCAGTATATTTCCATAGTAGCTATACCTAGTTCCAAAATATTCCATAATTGACCAAATAGATATTTCAGCACAACTAGAAACTGGTCCGTCTTGTGCAGAATGAGGAAATCCAATTGTCTTAAGATCCAAACCTCTAACTAAAGACTGCGATTCTGTTTTACAAATCACAAAATCATTTTCCTTCAAAGCTTTAGGGTTAATAAAACTACGCCCAATTTTGTTAGGGTGAATAGGCCGGATGATAAAGTAACCACAAAAAGAACTATTATTATCATTTTCATTAATCTTTGTTTTATTAAAGAAATCAAGTGTTATTTCTTCATTAAATAAAGAAACTCTTATACAATTTTTTTCAACATGTCTAATTAATGAAGAATAATATACATAGTATGCGTCTCTATGCAATTTATCAACATAAGGATATTCTACATAAGCATATAAATTAGACTTGAGAATTTTTATATAATCATTTAAGGGTTTTGAGTTTGGGAAACGTGAATTGTGACTTGAAAATATATCAGGGACATCCAAATCAACATTTTTCGTCATAACATCTATAACTTGGGGAAGTTCCTCAATTGGACAAATAGCGTAATCTATTTTCATTAATTTAATTAATAATAGTTAAAAAGAAAAATTAACATTTTAAATATAGGCAATTTATTTTTTGATCAAGAATTAATACTATTATTTTTACCTAAATTATCAAATAGATTACTTATTCATCTATTTGTTATTCAGAAACTTCTCTACCTTATAAATCGATTCCTTTTTAGCTTTCATCCCTCTTTCAAATCTTCCAATCGTACTTTTATCTAAACCAACCTCAGAAGCTATTCTTGATAGTGCTAGTCCATTTTTAATTCTATGAGCATACAATTGTCCTCCAAGAGTTGTTTCATAAATACAAAGCGTTTTTGGAATATACCCAAGAAATTTTGTCGCTTTATACAAAACATAAATAGTGTTGTTACGATGACCAGTTTCCAATTCATTAAAAAAGCCTCTATGAGTTCCTATTAATTCATCAACTTGATGTTGGGTTAAACCTCTGTTTAATCGTTCTGCTCTAACTTCATCCCCAACAGTCAAAATCTTTGTCGGATACTGAAAATGCTTAGGTTTTCGTGTTTTAAGCTTGAGCGGTAAAATGGGGTACGAAACCCATCGAAATCAGAATTTTACAGTATCTAGGCGTATCGATTAACGCAAAATATTAAAAAGTAGTCACAGTATTTAATTCAGATTAGTTTTTAGCAAAATAAAGCTTGTTTTTTCAGCTCAGTTCTTTGTTGGTAACAGTTTAACTTTTTATTTACATAGCATGGTATCGAAATCGATATGAAGTTGAGTTGATCCATTTTGATCTACCGTCATCCATTTGTAATTAATAAGAACAAAAGCATTTCCTCTATCCATTTCAACCCATTCATCGATTCCTTTTGCGCCATTTTTTAGATCATCCTTTACAGAAAATCCAATTGGGGCAACATAACTCCTTCCTTTAACTAGCAACTTACACTTATTGTTGTTTTGGGCTTCAGTTGCTTTTGTTTGATTGAAAAACCTTGATTTCGTTAAAGTTGGTAGAGTATTGCTTACTTCTATTGGAGTCATTGATGATGCACATGACGAAAGAACTAAAATCAAAATTGACGTACTAAACAAAATGTTTTTCATTTCATCATATTTTTAAATTGTTGCCACCACAGCGTTAAACGTAGTTCTGTATTGACAACGGAAAGATACTGAATTTGAGTAACAATAATTTGAGAATGGGACTACTATTAAAATAGTGTCTCAAATTATAGTTCGTCAATTAGATAGCGTAGCTATCGTTAATTGTCAAATTCATTATATTGGGAGTTGGAGATGCAGGGCCAAATTAGGTTTAACAGACGATGTCACGTCGTTTTGGCTCGAAGCCCGTTAAAGGCGATAGTTATAATGTTAGAATAAGGAATAATTTGGTTTAACGCTGTGATGGTAACGCATTCACTTTAAGATGCATTGTCAACGTAGTTGCGCAGATTAAAGTTCGCCTTTGGCGAATGCGTTACCATCGTGTTTGTGTATGATTAGTTGCTTGTTTTAAGCACCTAATTTAGCAAATAAAAACCGAATAGAAAATCCGCGAGGATTTTCGTAAGTAAGCTAAAACCAAGCAATTAATTATACACGGTGTTGGCGTTTCGTTATTCTTTTCCCAATCTTAGTTCTTTAGGTAAGAATTTATCTATTTCTTTATTACTCCAAGTGAATTCTTCATCTGTATGGCCTTTCAATCCAAGTGATTTTTGTACTTCTGTATAATCTGCGTAATTAGTTCCAGGCGAAAATTCTCCAATTGCACTATATTTTTTTAAGAGTTTATCACGCTTAATTTTCAGTTCATTTTCGTCAGTTGTATTTGACATTATTTCTTCTATTAAACTCATATATTTATCTCTTAGAGTTTTATACTTTTCAGCAGTATCTTTTTGTTGGTACATTAAAATAGATAAATCTTCCTTATTGATTAACTCAAAGACTAAGCTTGCTCCAGTTAAAACCAAACCAACAAATGCTGAAACATTAATAAGGGATTTGTAGTCATTTTCTAAACCAATTACTTGTAAAATTAATAAGAGTATCGTAATTGCTGAAAACGTAATTACAATATTTGAAATTAGTGTTTTTCTCTTTTCTAATCTACCATAAGCTTTATAATGGCAATTATTCATAAATACAGACTGTGCAAAGTAAAATCTAACATTTGCTAATAAATACTCGTTCATATTTTATATTTTTTTCTTAATCGTTTTATTGTTCTTCTAAATTCCGGTCTTGATTTACAGCCAAAATAATTTTTAAATACTTCTGAATATTTTTTTTTATCTCCTAAGTATAATTCATAATAACCTAAATCTCCGTGTCCGTATTCTGGCCAAGGTTTTTCATCATATTTTTCAAAGTAGGAAATCCAATATAGATGTTCTTCTATGTGTTCTAATAGTATCTTTAAGTCAAACCCATTTGGGTATCTTTCTTTAACTTTAGGTGTTAAAATCATACACATTTCGCCATCTTCATTGTTTAAATGTAAGTTGCCGAAAAATGTATTTTTCTTTTCTGCAATTTTTAATATTCTCCCGTTGATTTCTCTAACAATTGGCATACCTAAATCTGAAACTTGATTTAAGTCTATTTCTATTTTATAACTATCTTTTATCTGTTCTTTATCCTTATATTTTAAATCAAAATTTAAAAGACCTACAATCACATTTTTAGTGTGATTGTAGGATAATTTTGGATAATTATTACTTAAAAATCCAGTATGCTGATTATTTAATCTTAAAACAGGCATATGGTGAACTTGGTGTTGCAAATACTCTTGTTTTACTTTCGTTAACAGGGTTTTCTGTAACTAATGGGAATTCGTCTCCAAAAATCTTTCGCCATTCTATAGACGCTTCTTTTGGCTTATTTTCATCTATATAATCTACAGCTTTTTCAGCTCTATCTACAGCTGATTTTAAATGACTATCTAAATTACTTTCACAATTTTCTTTTAAGTATTTAAAGCAATCTTTTACAACTAAATGATAGTCTGAATAATCTGCACCATTTTCATAATCATTTTTTAGAAAATCCATTATGTCATTTAACAATGCGTATGATTTGTAATCTAAACTTGAAGTATTTTTTATCCAAGTTTTCATCATTCTTGTTAAATCAGCAGTTAGTGTATTTGTCGTGTTATTTGAAGTCTGAAAAGTATTAACTTGTTCCCTTGGGTCAAAATCATCCCAACTTCCTCCGTTTTCGGAATTTGGGATTTTGAAGGTTTTATCTTCAATCTCAAATGCAGGTAACACCTCTACATTATGTTTGTTATCAGCAAATTTTACTAATACAACTTTTCCCCAACCTTTTATTTCGTCAGTTGTTGTGTATGTTTTCTTTAAAATGTCTTTGATTTCTTGCAACAAAGCTGAAGGCCCATTTCCTTCATAATTTTTAAATTTGTTATAAGTTTCTTCAGGAATTTTAAAGATAACGTCTACGTCTTGCTTTTCAGATAGAGGTCTTGTGTTTGTCTTGGTTCTATAAGAACCGAATAACAATTTTGTTTTTCCATCATATTCGTTTTCATAATATGATTTGTGAAGTGTTTTACACACGCCTGTGTATTTTGTTTTTGCGTCAGTTTCTTGACTTTCTGTCAATCGGATGTTTTCCGAAAAATTGGCAAATTGTTTTTTCATTTAAATGAATATTATTTTTTATCCGTTAGCAATATGCTCAGGTGGATTATTAAACCTGAGTTAAAGAAATTTGGATATTCAAATAATAATATTACATTAGCGGTCTCAAAACAATATAATTTACATTCTGTTATCTAATTTTTTTAACATTTAGAATGTAATTCAAACAATGTGCCTTAAGGGTATATTGTTTTTTTTATGCCTTATTGTCATATTTTTGCTTATTATGAGTTTTTTTAACAGTTTATTGTGTCGAATTAATGACAAATGTTCATTTTGAGTACGTTTTTAATAATGAACGCCAACTTGTTATATTATCAATAAATGTAATGTTTATCAGACAATATTTAGGGGTAATGTTATTCTTTATATTCTTTATCAGTTTTAAAGATTTTAAAGATTTTAAAGTTACATACTATAAAAAAATAATCCTTACGAAAACACATAGTGTTTTAAAAAATAAATAATCTTATTAACACTTTTAGGCTTACATTTTTTGTTCTGAACAAATCGAATAATAGTGCTTTTCTCCAAATCAATTTCCTTTCCAAGTTGTAAATAAGTTTGTCCTGTCCAAATTCTATAAGCAATAAGTTTTCCCTGTAGAGTATTCTCGTCAATATTCAAAGTTTTTGGAATATAACCTAAAAATGTACATATTTTATGCATTGAATATATTGTATTTGTACGACGATTTAGCTCAACTTCATACACAAAATTACGGTTTACTTCAAGTGCTTTTGAAACCTGATGTTGAGTTAATCCTCTATCCATTCTCTCTTTTCTTAATTCGTCCCCTACCGTTATAATTTGTTTTGGATAACGTGGATGTTTAGGTTTAGATGTTTTAAGCTTGAGCGGTAAAATGGGGGTTAAAACGTAATCGTTTTGCCAGCATGGTTTTACCGGCTCCAGGTGGACCAATTAAAATTATAT
>CAYRVY010000042.1:0-10161 GCA_964427695.1 uncultured Flavobacteriaceae bacterium | reverse complement strand
GTTTATAATCTTAAATTTAATACTTTTATAAAAAAGTAAACTTAAGTTATACAAACCGTTAACGAAACCTTTTCAAAAAAGCATAAAAAATCCTGAATTGAATATTCAGGATTTAGATTTTATAATGAGATTTCCTCCTTTCAACTTCGCTAAAGCTATGTTGAACAAAGTCGAGGAAATGACAAAAAGCACTAATCGATATAACCCATTTTTTTCATCCACTCGTTATTAAACATTTTACCAACATAACGACTGCCATGATCGTGAAATAATACCACAACCACATCGTCTTTTGTAAAATGCTCTTTAAGTTGTAACAAGCCTTTTATAGCTGCTCCAGCCGAGTTGCCGAGAAACATGCCTTCTTCTTTGGCAAGACGTTGCGTGTAAACAGCAGCATCTTTATCGGTTACTTTGGTAAACCCATCTATAATTGAAAAATCTACATTTGCTGGTAAAATATCTTCACCAATACCTTCGGTTACATAAGGATAAATTTCGTTTTTATCGAAAATTCCTGTTTCATGATATTTTTTAAAAACACTTCCGTAAGTATCAATTCCCCAAATTTTAATATCTGGATTCTGTTCTTTTAAATATTTACCAACGCCTGAAACTGTTCCTCCTGTACCAACACCAACTACAAAATGTGTGATTTTACCATCGGTTTGTTTCCAAATTTCTGGTCCTGTACTTTGGTAATGTGCTTTAACATTACTTGGGTTGTCGTATTGATTTACAAACCATGAATTTGGTATTTCTTGTGATAATCTTTTTGAAACCGAATAATATGATCTTGGGTCTGTTGGCTCAACATTAGTTGGGCAAACCACAACCTCTGCTCCAACAGCTTTAAGAATATCCATTTTTTCTTTAGACTGCTTATCGCTAATTACAAAAATGCATTTATACCCTTTTACAATGGCAACTAATGCTAAACCCATTCCTGTATTTCCAGACGTGCCTTCTATTATTGTGCCTCCTGGTTTTAAGCGTCCATCTGCTTCGGCATCTTCAATCATTGTAAGTGCCATTCTATCTTTTACAGAATTTCCTGGATTAAAGGTTTCGTATTTAGCCAATACCAAACAAGGTAAATCTTCAACCAGTTTATTTAATTTCACCAAAGGTGTGTTCCCTATAGTTTCTAGGATATTTTTTGCATAGTCCATAAGTTTGCAAAAATACATAAGTGCTTTTAAAAAAATTATAAATGTGTTCAAAAATCTACTCCGTTTAACGGTATTTTTAAACATTTTAACTTTTTAAATTTAAAGTTCATTTATAAATTAAGTGCATTTCATCGAAAAAATGTGTGGTTATGAGCGTTTTAACAAAAAAAGGTTTAATGTTACATCTATTAACCCCAAAACTACTATATTATGAAACCAAGAAATTTTATTACACTTACGTTAGCATTAGGTCTTATTGCTGGAGCATCAAGAATGAAAATTACGGTTTGCCATAATGAGAATAATAATCCTGTTACAATTACTGTTTCAGTAGCATCTGCAGTTGCACATTTAATACTACATGAAGATACTATCGGCAGTTGTGGCTCTAGCGACTCTGGTGAATTCTCTAGCTCTAGATAAATAACTTTATATTATTATAAAAAGGCTTTAAGTTTTAACTTAAAGCCTTTTTTATTTGTTGCTTTAAATTGCCACGAATTCACTAATTTTTCTAAAAACAAATACTGCGAACTGAAGACTGAAAACTGTGGATTTAAGTACTATTCAAACCTCATTGCTTTTACTGGAGTAATTTTGGTAATTATATATGATGGAACCAAAAGCATAATTAAACATAAAATAAATGTGCCAATATTGAGTGCTATAATATAATTTATATTTATAAAAACTGGTACTTGGGTTACATAATATACGCTTGGATCTAAAGGAAATAGTTTAAAATACTTTTGTGCAAACAACAATCCTAAACCAATTAAATTCCCCCAAAATAAGCCTAAAACAATAAGATATGAAGCGTTATATAAAAATAATTTCCGAATACTCCAGTTGTTACTTCCTAAAGCTTTTAAAACACCAATCATTTGTGTGCGTTCCATAATTAAAACCAGCAATGCCGTAATCATATTAATGCCTGCAACAATAATCATAATACCAATAATGCCATAAATATTTTTATCGAAAATACCAATCCACTCAAAAATAGTGGCATATTTTTGTGCAACAGTTTGTGTGTTTAATGTTGAAGGTGTATTATGATAAATCTCTATACCTTTAGCATCCAGTTGACTATAATCTTCAATAAAAACTTCAAAATTCCCTATTTGGTCTTTGTTCCATTTATTTAAACGTTGTACATGTTTTAAATCTCCCAGAAAATAGGTTTCGTCTAATTCTTGAAAACCAGAATTGTAAATACCAACCACATCAAATTTTCTTATAAAAGGTGGTTTGCTTTCATCATCTTTCAAAAAATAAATTTGAAAACTATCGTCAACTTTAAATCCTAATCGATTAGCTAAATATTGAGAAATAAGAACATCGTTATTCATTTTATCTGAATACTTTGGAAGTTTACCTTCTACCAGAAATTCAGTAAAATAGGCCCAATCGAAATCCTGACCAACACCTTTAAGTACAAGACCTTCAAAATCGGTTAGGGTACGAATAATCCCAAATTTTGTAGCCACAGCTTGAATATGCGAAATACCTTCTACAGTTTTAAACTCTGGATAAAACTCCTGGTTTGTCGAAATAGGATTTTGAGATTCATCAGAAGCATTAGAATCGAAATTAGAAATGGTTATATGTCCATTAAATGCCACAGCCTTATCTCTAATTTTTTGCTGTAAGCCAATTCCTGTGGCAATGGCAATCATCATTACAATAATCCCAATAGCAATTGCAGCAATACCAATTTTTATTATTGGTGCCGAAATACTATTTTTATACGCTTTACTACCAATTATGCGTTTTGCTATAAAATATTCGTAATTCAAATTATTATGATGCATTTTAATATCTTCAAAAATACTGTTTTATTCCCGAAAATTATTGGGATTGTTTTGATACTGATTTCTTGTGGAAATATATCGAAGACGGAAGACGGAAGACGGAAGTCAGAAGATGGAAAACAGAAGAATCGTGTTGAATACTCAAAACTTGAAATTAGTGGTTTGAAGTTGAAAGAAAATAAACTGAATACTGAATACTGGCAACTGAATACTATTTTAGTTGGTGCAAATCAAACTGAACATTATTTAAAATTATTATACGGAAAAAAAGTTGGTATTGTTGCCAATCAAACTTCGGTAATTTTTAAGTTAAACGATGAACAGATTGCCACGACTTCTTCAAAGTCTCACAATGACGTGTATACTCATCTAGTAGATTCTTTATTATCGCTTGGCATTGATGTTAACAAAGTATTTGCTCCCGAACATGGTTTTCGTGGTACTGCTGATGCTGGAGAAAAAGTTAAAGATGGAATAGATACTAAAACAGGGTTACCAATAATTTCATTATATGGAAAAAATAGAAAGCCTAAAGCAGCGCATTTAAAAGATATTGATATCATGGTTTTTGATATACAAGATGTTGGTGCTCGTTTTTATACTTACATTTCCACGTTGCATTACGTTATGGAAGCTTGTGCAGAACAAAACATTCCTCTACTTATTTTAGATAGACCAAATCCGAATGGGCATTATGTAGATGGATCAATTTTAGAAATGGAACACAAAAGTTTTGTTGGTATGCATCCTATTCCTGTAGTACATGGAATGAGTATTGGCGAATATGCACAAATGATAAACGGAGAACATTGGTTAAAAAATGGCATTCAATGCGATATTACAGTTATTCCAGTTAAAAATTACACACATAATACCTCTTACAGTTTGCCCATAAAACCTTCGCCAAATTTACCAAACGATAAAGCTATTAATTTATATCCAAGTTTATGCTTTTTTGAAGGAACTAATGTTAGTGTTGGTCGAGGTACAGACAAGCAGTTTCAAGTGTATGGTTCTCCTTTTATGTTAAATGAAGACATAAATTATTGTTTTACACCTCAGCCTAATTTTGGAGCAAAACATCCAAAACATAAAGATAAAGAATGTTGTGGTTTTGATTTAAGTGACGAAGAACTGCTCAACGAAATTAATCTTGGTTATTTAATTAAGACCTATGCTTCAACCATAAATAAAGACCATTATTTTAACGATTTCTTTACTAAATTGGCTGGCACAAAAAAACTGCAACAACAAATTGAACAAGGTTTAACTGAAACTGAAATTAAAGCAACTTGGCAAGAAGGATTAAAAGCATTCAAAATTATTAGAAATAAGTATTTGATATATATAAACTAAGAACCTTAGTTTTTTAGTGCTGTAACATCATCTTCATCTATCACAATAATTGGAGGCGAATCTTTAAAAATATGAACTACAAATACAATTAATAAAGGTGCTTGGACAACAGAAAAAACATGTTTGCCTAAACTTAAATTTTGAAGAGGTACTTTATAAAAATTAGCATTTATTTTATAATCAATCTCTCTCTGATTCTGTTTATTAATTGAATACACATAATCAATTTCTTTATCACTTTTAAGCAATAAGGTGTCTCTGGTTTTATTTAAACCATGGAATAAGTTACTTGCTCTATAGTTGACGTTTTTTTCTAATGTAGCAAAACGCTCTTGAGCGTTTAAATCTTGAAACAAAAGATTAGAAGATGCAATAAGGAGTACTAAAAAATATTTTTTCAAATGAAATGCTATTAAGTTCAAACTAATTATAAACTCAACAGTAATAATTAATCTCTCGGTCTAAAACTAAATAGATTTAGGTCTCTTAAAGAAAAATAATCTACGAAACGCACAAAAAACAGAAGAACGACAATTATTGTTAATAACCTTGTTGGAAACTTAGTTTTTTAGCAACTCGATTAATCTGTCTGGATAATCTGTAATTATGCCATCTACCTTATAATTAATCATAAGCTGCATATCTTCTACTTCATTAATTGTCCAAGGAATAATTTTAAATCCTTCTGCTCTATAATCTTTTACAAGCGCTTCATCTAAAAGTTTAAAATAAGGGCTTATTATTTCAGGTAAATAACTTAATCTAGATAATTTATCTTCAATTACTTCATGTTCGTCAACCAATAGTGCAACTTTCATTTTTGGGGATTGACGTTTTATTTCTTCTAAAATTCTTAAATCGAAAGACTGTAAATTTGTAAGCTCGAAAACATCGTATTCTTTTATCAGTTCTAAAACCAAACGTACAAATTCTTCTGGTTTAGGTGTGTAAATATCGTCGTATTTTGGATCTGCCTTAATCTCTATATTAAACTTTACCTTACTGTTTTCATCTTTTACCAATTTAAAAACTTCACTTAATAATGGTTTATAAGTTTTTATTTTTTGTTGCTCTGGAAATCTATAAAACTTTTTTGTACCACAATCAAAAACTTTAATTTCTTGATACGTCATTTTAAATAGATTGTATGTTTTATCAACTCCTGGAGCAATTTCATTTCCAAGTGTATCTAAACAAAACAATCTATTTATATAAGGTTCATGAGACACAACAATTTTGCGGTCTTTAGAAATTGCAAGATCTAATTCTAGAGTATGCACTCCTAAATCTATTGCTCTTCCAAAAGCTGGTAAAGTGTTTTCTGGCATTAATCCTCGACAGCCTCGATGTCCTTGAATATCTATTTGATGTGTAGTATTACAGTTCATTAATAGCAAAAATATTCCGAAATTTAAAATTTTATGCATCGTTATGTGGTGGACTTATTATAGTTGGCTTTTGATATTTTTGAAAAGGTTGCTTCAATAAATCTTTAATATTACTATTAGTTTCTTCATCTGGAAACACGTCAATTCCATACACTAAATCTTCTCTGTCCATTTTCATGTACGTTCCAAAAATCCTATCCCAAATAGAAAAAATGTTTCCGTAGTTAGAATCGGTATAAGGCAATACATGATGATGATGAATTTTATGCATATCTGGAGACACTAAAAAATAACTGATAATATGATCTACTTTTTTAGGTAACCTTATATTAGCATGACTAAATTGTGTTGCTACTAATGATAATGATTGATATAACATAACAATCCCAATTGGTACTCCAATAATAAAAACACCAAAAAGAGTAAATATAAAACGAATTACACTCTCTAAAGGATGATGCCTATTAGCTGTAGTAGTATCTACCTTATGATCTGTATGGTGCACTAAATGTATCATCCACAGTGGTTTAACTTTATGCTCTACATAATGTGCAACATATGCTCCAATAAAATCTAACAGTAAAATACCAAGAACAATATACAACCACAATGGCATTTGAGACAACCAATTTATAATTCCGAAATCGTTAGCCACAACCCAATCGGCCGAATTTAAAAGTATAAATGCCAGACCAAAATTAATTATAATGGTTGTAAGGGTGAAAAAGAAATTAGGAATTGCATGTCTCCATTTTTTGTAGTTAAACTTAAACAATGGCACAAGACCTTCAATAAGCCAAAAGAAAGTAATTCCACCAACTAGAATTATGCTCCTGTGTAAAGTTGGAATGGTTTCGAAATAGTTAATTAGTGTTTCCAATAATTTTAAATGTTGTTATTTATAATAAGTTTTGCTTTTTTCAAATCTACTAAAGAAATATTACTTTTCCATAAATTTGCTTTATCATCATCTCTTGTAAGTCTATATACTGTATAATATAAGGAAGAAAATAACGATAGATTAATTTTATCAATTTCAGTTACATCTAATTTTTTTAAATGTCTAATTACTTTTTTTGGCTTATTTAAAATTAAGTACTCTTTTAGTATTAGCAAATCACACTTTTGTAAAATAGCCTTTTTATTATTTAAATCGCTTTTTGTTAGATGAACTTTTGCTTCATCAAAGTAAATCTTTGCTAATTGTATTATTTCTAATCTTGCGTCCTTTTCTGCAAATATAGCGAAATCAAGATATTTTGAAGCCAACCAAAATGATGTTGAGAAGTTTTCATTTTTAGAATAATTTATTAATTCTTGCTTCAAATACGAAGTATCTAAAGCATAAAGTTTAAAAAATGAAGATATGTTTTCTAAAGTTTCAGCATAAGATGCATTAATGTTTAAAATATTTCCATTAACATCCATGATTTTAATGGTATCATCAATAAGCTTATTATAATATTTTGTTCCTCTTGTTTCTTTAATCTGGTTAGATAATTCGGTATAATTGGATTCGTAAAGTTTAACAGGAATAAAATAATCCCAAATCATTTTATTGATACTATCATCTAAAAATAAATCAGTCACAAATAAATCACCTTTGTCATTATTAAATACTATAGGATAATCATAATTAAATGAGTCTTCCCACATAACAAACAACATTTTGTTTTGTACGAGAGCTAATTTTTTGGCCACTTCTAAAGAAGTAAACCATTCTTGAGCTAGACAAAAATTAATTGAAGCTAGAAAAAATATAAAGAGTAATATTGTTTTTTTCATAGGTTGGATATTTGAGTGATGCTTCAAATTTCTCGTTTATACGTTTGTATCCTCTTTTTCATCTCTTCCACAATGTTAAAAGCAGCAGGACAAATAGTTACATTTTTTAAAGTTAAATGAGATATTTGCTGAAACTTTTTTCGGTCAGTGTGCGGAAATTCTCTACAAGCTTTTGGTCTTATATCGTAAATTGAACAGTAGTTATCTGTTCCTAAAAAAGTACAAGGCACACTTTGTAATATATATTCGTCATCTTCATCAACTTTCAAAAATTGTGTTGTAAAGTCATAGACCTTCATTTTAAAATGCTTCGCAATACGCTCTACATCTTTATCTGTAAATATAGGACTTGTCGTTTTACAGCAATTGGCACATTGCATGCAATCGGTTCGTGAGAATTCATCTTCGTGTAATTCTTGCATCAAATAATCCAATTGTTTTGGTGGTTTCTTTTTTAGCTTGATAAAGAACTTCTTGTTCTCGATATGTTTATCTTTGGCGAACTTTGGAAGATTATTAATGATGTCTTGCATGGTGTAAAAATAACATTTTAGTATTAAGTAAAAGATTCCTGCCTTTGCAGGAATGACAAATGAAAGACCTATTCGGACAAGCTTTATTAGATTACCAAAACGGAAATTATTCTGAAGATATTATTACTTCTACAAGTATTTCTACTGAAGATGTATTGCCGCTACCATATTTATTTAGAAGCTATATTAAAATGCCAAAACTTGAACAAAAAGCTTTGCATTTAGCTCAAGGAACTGTTCTTGATATTGGTTGTGGAGCAGGAAGCCATAGTTTGTATTTGCAGGAAAAAGGATTAAAAGTTAAGGCTATTGATATCTCTAAAGGTGCTGTTCAAGTTTGTAAACAAAGAGGAATAAGTAATTGTGAAGTAAAAAATATTTTGGATGAAACCGAAACTTTTGATACCATCTTACTGCTAATGAATGGCACAGGAGTTTTTGAAGATTTAAAAAATGCACCTCGCTATTTAAATCATTTAAAATCATTATTGAAACCTAAAGGACAAATCCTCATTGATTCGTCTGATATTAAATATATGTTTGAAGAAGAAGAAGGAAGTCCCGATCCCGATAGCTATCGGGACTATCGGAATTGGATTGATGCCAATGCAAATTACTATGGCGAACTCGACTATTATGTAAGCTATAAAAATGAAGATGAAACGCCTTTTAAAATGCTGTATTTAGATTTTGAAACTTTAAAATTGGCTTGTGAAACTGTTGGTCTCAGCTGTGAATTAGTTTTGGAAGGTAAGCATTATGATTATTTGGCGAGGTTGACTAAATAAAATGTCTTCTCTATATAATTCTTCTTTTCTTTCGACTACGCTCAAGATGACAGAAGAATCACTCGAAGTAACAATAGATTTGTCATTCCGTACTTGATACGGAATCCATTTCAATAAATTAGTTTCAATTAATAAGATTCCTACGTTCATTTCGACTGCGCTCAATGTGACAAACAGGAATGACAGTATTTATTGTTCTTCACCATCCACAAAAGTTTTAAGCACTTTAATATTTGGAATTTCGGAAGCTTCAACTTCCATGATGTTTTTATCAAGGATAATAAAGTCGGCAAACTTACCTATTTCAATACTTCCTTTTTCGTCTTCTTCAAAATTAGAATAAGCAGCCCAAATGGTCATTCCTTTTAAGGTCTCTTCTCTTGTTAATGCATTCTCCATTTGGTAACCTTCTTCAGGATAGCCTTTTAAATCTTGCCTTGCTACAGCTGCGTAAAATGTATAAAACGGACTTACATGCTCCACAGGAAAATCGGTTCCAAGAGCTACTTTTCCATATTTATTTAATAAATCTTTAAAGGCATAAGCACCTTTAATACGTTCTGCTCCAATACGATCTTCAGCCCAATACATATCGCTCGTAGCATGTGTTGGTTGTACAGAAGGAATAATATCGTCAAATAGCTCAAAATCTTCAAGAGACACAACTTGTGCATGTTCCACTTTCCAACGTCTATCTGTTTTGTCTTTTAAAACTTCTTTATAGGTCTGCAACACAATACGGTTTGCCGAATCTCCGATAGCATGTGTATTCATTTGAAATTCAGAATTTGCAATTCGCGATGCTGTTTCTTGTAAGTCCTTAAAGCTATTTACAGCTAGACCAAAATGGTTTTCCTTATCGCTATAAGCTGCTCTTAATAATGCTCCACGAGACCCTAAAGCGCCATCGACATAATACTTAAACGACCGAACATTTAATAGGTCTGTTTTAACAATGCCTTTATTTAAATAATAATCTAAATTTTTCTTATTGCCAGAAACCATTGCATAAACACGCATTTTTAAATCGCCTGATTGCTGTAAACTATCTATAATCTCAATAGCTTCAATACTTAATCCAGCATCATTAACTGTGGTTAAACCATAACTAAAACAAATGTCTTGAGCATTTAATAAGGCTTTAACAATATCTTCTTTTGAAACTTCTGGCCAATTATTCATCACCAAGCTTTCAGCATTATCTACTAAAACACCTGTAAGTTTTCCATCTTCGATAACAACTTCTCCTCCATCAATTTTACTTTCAGTGGTTACATTTCCTAAATCTAAAGCTGCTTGATTACATAAAATAGCATGACCATCAA
>CAYRVY010000041.1:0-10469 GCA_964427695.1 uncultured Flavobacteriaceae bacterium | reverse complement strand
ACTTGAGCATCAAAATCCATAATAAATGTTACAGAAGCTCCTGGTTGTATAGGCTTATTTAATTTAACCTCAAGTATAGTGCCTACAGTTTCATAAGATATTTCTTTTCCGTTTTGCAATAGAGAATTTACTTTAATGTATCCTATTTCATTGGGCTTAAGCTTACTTATTCTATCCTTAACGCGTCTATCAGGATCTAATATTGAACGAGACCTTACATCCATTTCGCTTCCTGGCTGAAAAGCGTTAAAATACAAATGGTAAAACACTTTGTAAAGAACATCGGGAGAGTTATTGGTATATATAAGAGTCTGTTTTCCTTTGTATTGATAGGTTTCTACGTTCATGTCAATTTCCATTTTATAATCTACATGTTGTTGCCAATAACCTGTGTTTGAAGAACTTTGATACGCAGAAATATTACTTGCTATTAAAAATAAAAATGTGTAAATAAAGATGGATAGTGTTTTTTTCATTTAGATAATTTTAATTGTTTAGAAATAATATTTGCCATAATTAAAGCATTGTATGCGTTTACAATTTTAGCCGATTTTGATAAATCGCTAAAAGGTTTTACGTTAGTTGCGTCTCCTCCAACAACAACTTTAGTTTGTATTGGTAAACCAGAGTTCATTAAAATTTGTTTTACTTGAGAGGCAGATAATTTAGGATAATACGAACGAATTAAAGCAGCAACACCAGCTACCGCTGGAGATGCCATAGAGGTGCCTCCTTTTGTATCGTATTCGTTTTCTGGCGTAGCGGAATATATTTTTGAACCAGGAGCAAATAAATCGACATTAATTTTACCATAATTTGAAAAACTAGCAACTAAACCAGATCCATATTTTGGCTCTAAAGCACCTACAGAAATGAATGTATTAGAAACTTCAATTCCTACACCAATAGCATCATTTGGATAGACGTTTTTGATATCTAAATCGTTTCCTTCGTTTCCTGCGGCATTTACAATAAGCACATCTTTTTTTCCAGCATAAGCAATAGCATCTCTTACCCAATCACTATGTGGTGAATAATATTTTCCAAAACTAGTATTTATAATTTCCGCTCCATTATCAACAGCATAATAGATAGCTAAAGCAACATCTTTGTCGTATTCATCGCCATTTGGAACCGCTCGCAACACCATTATTTTCACATTGTTTGCAACTCCATTTGCTCCTCTATCATTATTTCGTTCTGCTGCAATAATTCCAGCCACATGTGTGCCATGACTTTCGCTCTTTTTTACGGGTTTCACATTGCCATTTCCATATTTTTTTTCGGAGATATCATTTGGATTATCTCCAGTTGTTCTCCCTTTAAAATCTTTATTTAAGTTATAGTTTAATCTTTCTGTAAAATGCGCCACTCCTTTTTTAAGAGTCTTTTTTGCGTCTTCTATACTATCAAAACCAAAGCTATATATCTGTTCAATCATTTTAATATGATTTAATAATATTTCATCTTGAGTTTTTATACCAACAACATCTTCTTTGAGATGATTACTCTTTTTTAAATACTCAGAAACAGCTTTGTCAGAGATTAATAGTTGCTGATAAATATGCTCGTATTGTGTTTTACTGCCTAACGCTTTTTGGTGTTCTTTATCATATTCTATTTGTGCTCTTGCGTAATCGGGATGCGATGTATTCCCACTTGCTAATAATCGTACAAATTCCATTTGTTCGTTGTAGGCATCTCCTAAAAAATTCCAACCATGAATATCATCAATATAGCCATTATTGTCATCGTCTATCCCATTGTTGGGGATCTCCTTTGTGTTAACCCAAATCACATCGTCTAAATCTTCATGGTCGATATCAATTCCCGAATCAATTACAGCAACTATAACTGTTTTGCCCTTTTTGTCTTTAATGATTTCAGTATAAGCTCTGTTAATGCTCATTCCTGGAATCGTGTCGTTTACAAGATCTAAATGACTCCAGATTTGTTTTTCTATTTCGGTTAATTCAATAATTTTAATAGGAGTATTATCAATATTTTCAATTGGAGTGGATAAAATTTTTACACTTCCACAACCTGATAATAAGGAGACAATAATAACATTTAAAAGTAGAGGTTTAAGTATTTTCATTTTTGAGTATTAAAAAATTTCATTACAGTTATAAATTTCATTTAATCTCACACCTTTTTCGGTGTGTTTAACTGTAATAATTTCGTTGTAGGCATCGTGTTCCAAAAAAAGATGGTAATTGTTATCTGCAGCTAAATTCAGAAAGTTTTCTTTTTCGTCTAAAGTCAATAAAGGTCTCGTATCATAACCCATTATAAATGGGATTGGTAAATGACCAACAGTGGGAAGCAAATCTGCCATGAATGCTATAGTCTTGTTTTTATAATGTATTACCGGAATCATTTGTTTGTCGGTATGTCCGTTTGCAAAGAAAATATCAAAACCCAATTCGCTGTTTATTAGAATATCTTGTTCGGGAAGCGAGGTAAATTTAAGCTGACCACTTTCTTCCATAGGTAAAATGTTTTCTTTTAAAAACGATGCTCTTTCTCGTTTATTGGGCTGGGTCGCCCATTTCCAATGGTCTTGATTGCTCCAAAAATATGCGTTTTTAAAAGCAGGTTCGTATCCTGTTTTATCTGCATTCCATTGAATACTTCCGCCACAATGGTCGAAGTGTAAATGCGTCATAAATACATCGGTAATATCATCTCGATGAAAACCATAAGTTTTAAGGGAATTATCTATAGTGTTGTTTTCCCATAAATAATAGTAACCAAAAAATTTGTCGCTTTGCTTGTTTCCCATTCCGGTGTCAATTAAAATTAAACGATTACCATCTTCAATTAATAAACAACGCGCTGCAATATCTATCATGTTATTGCTGTCTGTAGGATTGGTTTTATGCCATAATGATTTTGGAACAACACCAAACATTGCTCCTCCATCTAATTTAAAATTTCCAGTATTTATTGGATACAATTTCATCCGATTATTTTTATTGATGATAAATGTAGAAGTAAAACACATCTAAAAAACAAATATTTCTTGCTTCCATATAACAGTTGTGCAAAATAATAAAAAGGCAACTATAACTCTAAAAAGTAAGAATTTATTTTGCCCTTATAAGCCTGAATTTTTTAGATAAAAAGTTTCCCTGTCAACTTAAATTAGTATTTTACAAAAAAAAGTCAATGTTAGAACTGGCAGGAATAATTATAGCAGGCATATTAGCACAATGGTTTGCATGGAAATTTAAAATACCCGCAATTTTGCCCTTAATACTTATTGGCTTATTGTTAGGACCAATAGCAGCGGAGTTTTTATCGGAAGACGGTACAAAATGGATTGAACCTATTTGGAATGGAAAAGAAGGCTTATTTCCAGGAGAGAGTCTGTTTTATTTTGTGTCTCTTGCTATAGGGCTTATTTTATTTGAAGGAGGCTTAACCTTAAAGATGAATGAAGTAAAAAACGTTGGCCCAGTTATAACCAAACTCATTACTTTAGGGTCTTTAATTACTTTTTTTGGAGCAGCAATTGCAGTATATTATGTGTTTAATTTAAGTATGGAAATATCTTTTTTGTTTTCTGCTTTAATAATAGTTACAGGACCAACTGTAATTACTCCTATTTTAAGAAATATTCCACTTAAAAAAGACGTGTCAGCCGTTTTAAAATGGGAGGGCATTTTAATTGACCCAATAGGTGCATTGGCTGCAGTACTTGTTTTTGAATTTATTATTGTTGGTGCAGGTGGAGAGTTTACAAAAACAGCATTTATTGAGTTTGGTAAAATAGTTTTGTTTGGCTCTACAATTGGTTTCACTTTTGCCTATGCACTAAATTTTTCAATAAACAAAAAATGGATTCCAAATTATTTAATAAACGTATTTACTTTAGCTTCAGTTTTAGGTGTGTTTGTATTGTCGCATAGTTTTGCTAACGAATCCGGATTACTTGCAGTTGTTGTTATGGGAATGGTTTTAGGAAACACCAATTCACCATTTTTAAAAGACCTTCTTTATTTTAAAGAGTCATTAAGTGTATTGCTAATTTCTATCTTGTTTATATTATTGGCGGCAAATATTAATATGACAGATTTGATGCTAATTTATAACTGGAAAACGGTACTGTTATTTGCAATAATAATTTTTGTAATTAGACCATTAGGTGTGTTTTTAAGCTCTTCAAAGTCAACATTAAATTTAAACGAGAAACTATTTATAAGTTGGGTTGGTCCAAGAGGAATTGTAGCTGCCGGAATCGCCTCTTTATTTGGTTTAAAACTTGTTAAAAATGGAGTTGAAGGCGCAGAATATATTACACCTTTGGTGTTTATGGTTGTACTTGGTACGGTTTTGTTAAATGCTACAACCGCAAGATTTTTTGCTAAAATTGTTGGTGTGTTTTTAAAAAAATCTGAAGGAATATTAATTATTGGCGCATCAGAAGTTTCTCGTCTAATAGGAAGTTATTTAGTGAATAATCAAAGACACGTTGTTTTAATAGACAGTAATCGCATTAATATTGAAAAAGCAAAAGATAAAGGATTAGATGCGATTAACACTAATATCTATTCAGACACATTAAAAGACAATATTGAGCTGAATGATATGGGATATATAATGGCACTAACAGGAAATTCAGACATTAACGAATATGCTATAAATAAATTTCGTGACCAATTTGGAGAAAATGGAGCATATAGATTAGTAACAGAAGAAGAAATGAATGATCAAAGCAACCTCCCAGAAGAAGGCTTATTTTCTCATGCCGACGATTTTGTGCTATTATCTCAAGCAACAAAAAAGTATCCTACTATTCACGAAATAAAAATAAAAGATGAGACTCATTATAACGATCTTATAAAAGAAACAATTAATAATAAAGATAGGATTCCGTTATTTTTAAAAGACAACAAAGGTCAATTGGAAATTATTTCCCCTCGTGGAAAAGAAATCAATATAATAAAAAAAGGATTTTGCTTGGTTTATTTAGGCAAACCAATAGAGGAAATATAAAATTAAACAAAAAAATTGGCCGAAATGATTACTGAAATCACTAAAGCGCAATTATTAACTTGGCGTTTAGGTGTTTAACGCAATGAGGGCAAAGCAACATCTGCTCAAATCTCTATAGCAAAACGTAATAATGCGGATATAGCCATTAATATTGCACTTGAAGCCAGACAAATGTTAGGCGGTATGGGAATTACCGTAGAATACTCTATTATGAGACACTCCACGAACCTTGAAAGTGTAATTACTTATGAAGGGACGCATGACACCCATTTGCTAATTACAGGATTGATATTACAGATTTAAATGCCATCAAGCCGATTGGTGAAATTTCTTTGATCAAATGGCATATTGCTACCAGAGAAGATGGTATTCTGCAAATTGTAAAATCTATTCTTAACGGTCCTTGTAAATTGAGTGATTAAGGATAGAAACGCGTCATTACGAGTACAACGCAGCAATCTGTTTATTTTTAGTTTCAATTATTTTCATTAAATTACTAAGAATTAAGAAATTATAAAACCAACCTTGTTCAACACAAAATGCTTACCTACAAAATTAACCATTTGAAGTCTGCTTGTACAAATTTTTAAGTCTGTGAAAAATAAGCTTCATTCCCTATTCCTTAATCAATATTTCATTTCTGTTATAACGACCTTAGTAATTATTTATTTTTTACCTGATTATTTTACTAAATATAAATTAGAACTAAAGGAGCAGACCTACATTTCTAAGAATTATAGAGTTTATTATTCTGATTTGAATAATAATAATTTAAGTGAGCGAATTATAGCCGTGCCTTCAGTTAATTCAAGTTTTATGCTTCATGATGACAAAGACAATTTAGTCGATCAATGGAATTTTTCAGGACGATTTATTGGCAGTACTGATTTGTGTTGGTTTTTTGATACTGATGGCGATGGGTTTACTGAAGTTTATACGGTAACACAAAAATTAGATTCTGTCTTTTTAAATATTGCAGTTCCATATATAAATAATAGTGTTCAAACAGATATAAAAACAATATTTATCGACACCATTAATGAATATAATAATACATTTAGCTGTGGTGTGTATGGAGCTAAATTAAGCAATCATAAAATTAATGGCGTAAAGGAAGTTCTATTTACCATTACACAAGGATTTGGTGGTAACCCAAGAAACATTTATAAGTATAACTCAAAAACATACCAGATTCAAAAATCGGAGCATTTAACCAATGCTTCTTATATAGTTGATCAAGCTGACATTAATAATGATGGGTTTGATGAAATAATGTTTAAACATTATTCACACGGGAATAAGTTGGATTCTATATATACCACACGTTCCGACGAAAGTTTATGGTTATCTGTATTGGATTATAAACTAGATTTTTTGTTCATGCCAATCGAGATTAAAGTGCCTTATTCGAGATTAATTGTGCAGTCATACGAACATAATGGCATCATTAATTTATTAGCACTCTTAAATTCTAACCAAAGAGAAATTTCAAAGCCTAAGCTTTTGGTGTATTCTAATTCAGGTATTCTAATTAAAGAAAAAAAATTAGCATCAGGTTGGTATCAAATATTTCCAAATGAATCAAAAAATGGATTTTTACTTTTTAATACTGAAAACGGACATTTAAAAAAGTTAGACCTGGAGTTTGAAGAACAATCGGCTTTTATATTAAAACCAAATTCTGAATTATATAAAATAGATATAAATAACGACGGCATAAACGAATGGCTCAACGTGCCACTAGATAGAAGGGAATTTAGCATCTATCAGGAAAATTTTAAAGACAAACAATCTTTTGAATTTCCAAGTTCTGACACTCCTAGCTTTTACTATGGGGTAATAAAAACGGCTAATAACAATCAATTATATATTCAAAATAACGATTACTATTATACATTCAACTATTTAGAAAACCCTTACTTTTATTATAAGTACTTAAGTTATCTTTTTATTTATGTATTGGTGTTAGGTTTTGTGCTCTTAATTATAAAGGGGCAAAAAATAAGAACCGAAAAGCAGCGCACCATGGAAAAAGAAATTGTCGAACTCCAGCTTAAAACTATAAAAAACCAGGTGGACCCTCACTTTGTGTTTAATGCCATAAATACCATTAGCGGATTAATGCTGACAGATAGAAAACTGGAAGCCGATGAATTTATTTGTAATTTTTCTGATTTAATGCGAAGCACACTACAAAAGTCCGATAAAGTATTTTGCTCCCTCCAAGAAGAAATTGACTATGTGAAAAAATATATGGAACTACAGCAAGTACGTTTCAACCAACAGTTTAAGTACCAACTAAAAATTGAGAGCACAATAAACTTAAATGACAACGTTCCTAAGCATATTTTATATACCTATATTGAAAATGCCATAAAACACGGTATAAATTCAAAATATAAGCTGTTAATTAAAATCGATATTTTAGAGCGTAACGATAAACTAGTGCTAACCATTGAGGATAATGGCGGTGGATTTAACCCTTCCAAAAACACGAAAATTAACTCTACGGGGAATGGCATAGTAATCATGGGAAAAATTTACAATTTATATACCAAATTGTATAAAAAACAAATTTCTCATAACATTAAGGAAATAACCGACGACAAAAATAAGAGTATTGGTGTTAAAGTTTCTGTTTTTATATCCCGATAATTAACTACTATATGGTTTCAATACTCATCATTGAGTAGTGAAACCTATTGGGAATAATGTATTTTAGAGGTGTTAAACAATAAAATGTTAGAGACTAAAATAAAAACGATATTGGTAGATGATGAGCAAATTGCACTAGACAGAATGAAAGTTCTGCTAGATCATTTTCCTGAAATTGAAATTTTAGAAGCAACAACTGATGCATTAAATAGCGCTGAAATGATTATTAAATTAGATCCAGATCTAGTTTTTATTGATGTTGAAATGCCTGGTAAAACAGGTCTAGAAGTAGCAAATGAATTACAAAAAAACATGATCTTTTCAAAAATTATATTTGTGACTTCGTACGACCATTACGCCATAGAAGCTATAAAAAATAGCGCTTACGACTATATTTTAAAACCAGTGAGTATTAATGTATTAAAAGAAGTTGTTAATAGATTCAAATCTAAATTACATTTAAATTTAAGCAAACGTGAAGTTGAAATTATTCGTTTAATTTGCAAAGGGTTAAATAGTAAAGAAATTGGAGAGAAACTTCACATTAGTAAACATACTGTGGATACCCACCGCCGTAATATTTTGGATAAAACTAATTGTAAAAATGCCGTCGATTTAGTGCGTTACGCCTCTAAATTTAATCTTATTTAATGGTTGTTTAGATAGAAGAAGAAATCACATTATAGTGTATCACAATATAAAATCTAGAAATTTTTCTCTGTTTATATATACAAAAGTAGCATTGGAATAATTTTCAATCCAAGATTTTGGAACTTTGGGTATTTTAGATCCCCATTTAAATTCAAAACCATCTAATACGCCGTCGTATTCTTCAATATGTTCTAATTTCTTGTCGTTAAGTGGTTACCTATGCTTTCTTCTATTTTTAGGGTAATATACATGCACTAATTTTATAATAAAGATAAAAAAATAATATTCAACCTGAAATATTAACGCGAATTTTTAGGGCTAAACACTAATAATTATCAAAAATTTTGTGCGAAACCAATTGTAAAAATGCCGTAGATTTAGTATGGTACGCTCTAAATTTAATCTTATCTAGTAGCTGTTAAGCTTATTCTAATAACTGCCAATACTCAATAATTCCTCACTGTTGAGTACTCCTTTTAAACCTGTGGTTAATACCTTTTATTCATCTTTTGTAAGTTGTAAGTGTTTTGTCTGAAATTAAAACATGTATAACAAGAGTTTAATACTATAAACAAACAGATTATGAGAAAAATTATTTTAGCAATTTTAGTGGTTTTTGGATTTAGCAATTTATTTTCACAAGAAATTCCACAAAAAATATCTTATCAAGGTAAGTTACTGGAAAATGGAAGTCCTGTAACCGGAACTAAAAGTATAACATTTACTATTGATACATGGACAGAAACTCAAAATGTACAAATAACTAACGGGCTTTACTCGGTAAATCTTGGTGAAAATAATGCTATACCAATCGATATTTTTAATGACAGCGCCATGCTAACCCTACAGATTTCCATAGAGGGTACTAATCTATCACCAACTACATATTTATTATCAGTTCCTTATGCCTATAAAGCAGAAAAGGCAGTAGATACAGAAAGTCTCCAAGGTAACCCTATTGCTACAACCACTCCCACCACTAATCAGGTGTTAAAATGGGATGGATCAAGTTGGATGCCTGATACAGACGAAACAGGAAGTGGAGGGAGTAACCCAACAGGAGCTGCAGGAGGTGACCTATCTGGAACTTATCCTAATCCATCTATTGCAGACAATGCAATTACCAGTGCCAAAATTCTAGATGGCATCATTACTACAAGCGACCTTAATTTTACGCCAATTACAAATCCTTTTTCAGGAAGCTTTGAAGCCACCACCATTCAAACTGGAAGCCCAAGTACATATACACCAGTAGCAGGAGATATTGTAGCAAGTAATAACCTTTCTGCAGACAATAATATCTATGCGGAAAATGATATTGTGGCTATAGGTAATATTTCAGGTGATGATATTCATGTTAATGATGATGTTTTTTTGGGGGGACAAATCAGATGGACAGGTAGTTCTACCGCTTATATTTCTGAAACCCCTAATGGTACGGTAAAAGTTACAGGTAAACTTAACTCAACTGATGATTTTACGACTAACAAAGATATTTATATTGGAGGTGCTAGTATATTTTGGACAGGTAGTAACCATAGTATTTTTCAAAATGCTGGTGGAGGATTATCCATTCGGGGAGATGTAGCAGTGCTTGGTAGTTTTTCAAAAAGTAGTGGTTCCTTTAAAATAGATCATCCTTTAAACCCTACTAACAAATACTTATACCATTCTTTTGTAGAATCCCCAGATATGATGAATATTTATAATGGCAATGTAATTCTAGATGGAGCTAGGGAAAGTGTTATTAAGCTGCCCAATTATTTTGATGCATTAAATATGGAATTTCGTTATCAATTGACATGTATAGGAGGTTTTGCTCAAGTATACATATCTAAAGAAATATCCAATAATGAATTTAAAATTTCGGGAGGCACTCCTGGTTTAAAAGTATCGTGGCAGGTAACAGGTATTCGTAATGACCCCTACGCCAAACATAACCGCATACAGGTAGAGGTGGACAAAACCCAAGAAGAAAAAGGAACATATTTACACCCCAAAGTCTATAAACAACCTGAAACAAAAGGGATAAGTGTTTTAAGAAGAGAAAGAAACAATTAAGTGAACATAAACTTAGCAAAATGATAGTTTTAAAAAAACACATATCTATAGGGGACTTCTATAAATTAAATACTTGTTATTCAACTATATAAGTTGTATTT
>CAYRVY010000040.1:5166-10539 GCA_964427695.1 uncultured Flavobacteriaceae bacterium | reverse complement strand
TCATAATGCATCATTTGTTCATTATCTTCAGCTCCATGCGTTAATCGTTTTAATGGTTTCAACAAAAAGATAAATATAATGCCAATAATTATCGTGAAAACAAATATCCCTAAAAAGATAGCATGTTCACCAAAATCGCTTGCTGCTTCACCAACTACACCAGCGACTTTACTTCCAAGTCCAGTAGCTGCAAAATAAACTCCCATCATTAATGACGCATATTTTACAGGAGATAATTTGGTTATAAATGATAAAGCAACAGGAGATAAACAGAGTTCTCCAATAGTATGAAATAAATATGCTAAAACAAGCCATATCATGCTCGAAGTTCCAGATTTTTCAAACTCCATAGCAGCAAAAACCATAAATACAAACCCAAACCCCATTATAATAATTCCTAAAGCCATTTTAAACAAAGAGGAGGCTTCTTTTCCTTTTAATTTTCTTTTTGCCCAAATTGATGCAACTAATGTTGCAAATAAAATTATAAAGCCTGCATTTAAACTTTGAAACATTATTGTAGGAATTTCCCATCCAAATAAAACTCTATCAGTATTGCTTTCTGTATATAAATTCATTAAGCCACCTGCTTGTTCAAATGCTCCCCAAAATACAATTACCATAATAAATGATAATAACAACACTAAAAAACGGTCTTTAAAAACTTGTGTGTCTAGATCTTTATAAATCATCATTAAAAGTGATGAAATTGCTGTTAAGAACAAAAACAAGAGTCCGTAACCCCAATCCAATTCATACCATCCATAAATTGACAGTAGTAATAAAATCCCAGAAAAGAGCAATTGTTTTGGAGAACTAAATAATTTAGAATACAATTTACCATAAGAAATTTCACTGTCATCGTTTTTACTTGGAACAAAATTTCCAACTTCAGTCAAATATTTTTGACCATAAAAAAAATTAATCAGCCCTAAAAGCATTACAATTCCTGCTAGACCAAAACCTGCATGCCAACCCCATTTTGCAACAACTAGTCCTACAACTAAAGTTGACAATAAAGCTCCCAAATTAATACCAATATAAAAAATACTAAATCCTTTATCTCGTCTAATATCACCTTCCTTATAAAGACCTCCTACCATAGTAGAAATATTTGGTTTTAATAATCCAACTCCTAATATTACTAAAGCTAAACCTGTGTAAAACGCCCAAATATCAGTTAAAACCAAGACTCCATGCCCTAAACATAAAATAATGGCTCCATATAAAACAGCCTTTTTCTGTCCAATCAATTTATCTGCAATCATTCCTCCAGGAATTGACATTACATATACTAACATTGTGTACCAACCATATAGTGCTAATGCTTCTTTACTTGTCCATCCTAAACCAATTCCTCTAGCGTCATCACCAAGCGTGGATGTTGTCATATATAAAACTAGTAATGCTCGCATACCATAAAAGGAAAAACGTTCCCACATTTCTGTTAGAAATAAAATATAGAGACCTATAGGTTGCCCAAAAAGCTCTCTTTGATGTGGTTGTAATGTTGTAGCTGAATTTGTCATAAAACTTATTATTATTAGTTAGTAAAAGTTAGTTTATCCTTTAATTTTTTTTTCTTCTTTCGTATTTTCTTGAAGCTTTTCCAATTTATCTCCAAGTGTCTTGTTAATAAAATTAGTCATTTTTTTATACAAGTGTAATCTTGTATTACCTCCATATATACCATGATTGTTATCTGGGTATATCATCCATTCAAATTGTTTGTCAGCTTGTATCAATGCTTTAACCATTAGCATAGTATTTTGAACATGTACATTATCATCTCCCGAACCATGTATGAGTAAGAAATCGCCTTTAAGTTTATCTACATGGTTTATAGGCGAATTATCGTCATAACCACTTGGGTTTTCTTGTGGTGTTGCCATATAACGCTCTGTATATATCGTATCGTAAAAACGCCAACTGGTTACAGGAGCAACTGCAATTGCCATTTTAAATACATCGTTTCCTTTAAACAGTGCATTACTACTCAAAAAGCCTCCATAACTCCAACCCCAAATTCCTATTCTTGCGGCATCAATATATGGTAATTTTCCGAGTTGGTTTGCAACTTCTATTTGGTCTTCGAGTTCGTATTTGCCCAATTCTCTTTGTGTTACCTTTTTAAATTCTGCACCTTTAAGTCCTGTACCTCTTCCATCTACACAAGCGATAATATAGCCTTGTTGTGCTAACATTTGATGCCAATAATCATTACTTCCATTCCAGCGGTTTGCTACTTGTTGAGAGCCTGGTCCAGAATATTGATACATAAACAAAGGGTATTCTTTATCTGGATTAAAATCGGCAGGTTTAATCATCCACATATTTAGGTCATTATCATTTATATGAATTGTACTAAACTCCTTTTTTGAAATTGTGTATTCTAAAAGTTTTTGCTTTAATACATCATTATCTTTTATGCTTTTTAAAAGGTCGCCATTAGAAGCCTTATTTAAAGTGTATTCTGGTGGTGTTGTAGTACTTGAAAATGAATTTATAAAATATGTGAAATCTGAACTAAACGAAGCATTATTTGTGCCATCAGCTTTTGTTAAGCGTACTTTGTTTTCTCCTGTAATATCTATAGCATAAACATTGCGATTTGTAGAACCATTTTCAACCGATTGATAATAAATTCGATTGTTTTTTTCGTCAAACCCATAATATCGAGTAACTTCCCAATTGCCTTTTGTAACTTGGTTTATTAAATCTCCATGTTTTGAATAATGATAAACATGATTAAATCCATCTTTTTCACTAGTCCAAATAAAACTGTTATCTTTTAAAAAGGTTAAATTTGAAGTTACATCAATATAAGCGTTATCCTTTTCGGCTAACACTAAATTAGGTTCCATACTTGTTGCATTAATCGTCCATAAATCTAATTCGTTTTGATGACGATTCATATATTGTGCACTTAAAACATCTGGATTATTTGTCCATTTTATTCTTGGAATATAAAAATCGTTATAAGGCTTATTAAGTTTAACTTTTGAGGTTTTATTTATTTCTAAATCGAATATATACAGCGATACAACGGCATTTTTTTCTCCTGCTTTTGGATATTTAAAAACCAGTTGTTTAGGATATAAGTCTTTTCCATAAATATCCATTGAAAACTCTGGCACTTCGGTTTCGTCAAATCGCAAATATGCTATTTTGTCTCCATTTGCATTCCATTCAAAAGCACGAACAAATCCAAATTCCTCTTCATAAACCCAATCTGTTATTCCGTTTATAATTTTATTTTTCTCACCATCAAAAGTAATCTGCTTAACATTACCTGTTCTTAAATTTTTAATATAAAGGTTGTTTTTATAACCATAGGCAACTTTTGAACCATCGGGAGATACTGTTGGTTCTTGTATTTTTTCTTCTGAAATTTGAATAACTTCATTATCTTTTATATTATACACATAAAAAACACCCAAAGTAGAACGTCTAAAAATTGATTCGACATTAGTTGCCAAAATTATTTTACTTTCATCTTCACTAAAGGTATAATTTGTAAAATATGGTATTTTATCGTTGGATTCAGAATTAAGCAAGGTCTTTATTTTACTTAATGTATTATAATCGTAAACATCTATTGTTGCGCTTTTATTTTTTCTATTTAAATTTAAAACGGAATACTGTTTTCCGTTTTTCATAGAATGTAAAGCGTCCATTCGCTCTGTCCTAAAAGTTCCATTCCAAATATTTTCTAAAGTAATTTCTTTTTGTTGAGCATAAATTGAAGTAGTAATGACAAAAAAGAAGAAAAACGAAATATGTTTTATAATCATTTGTATAAATAAAAACGAACTTATTATATGAGTTATGTAATAATAAGTTCTATTTAATGTTGTTGCAATGTAAAAAAACACATTGACTAACACAACCATTTTTACTCAATACGTATATAAACATACTGAAAACATAATAATTTAAGATTTACAAAGTGTAATATTTAAATAAAAGCACTAGAATAGTATCTTTGCCATTCGCTTATTATAATAAAATATGGGTAAATCAATATCAGGTTTTTCTAAACTTTCTAAAGCACAAAAAATTAATTGGGTAGCAGAAACGCACTTCTCTAATAAAGAAATTGCAAAAAATGTATTAAAACAGTATTGGAATACAAACGAAAAACTACAGCAACTTCATGACGAATTTATTGAAAACACAATAAGCAATTATTATTTACCATTTGGCATCGCTCCTAATTATTTAATTAATGGTGAGTTATACACTCTTCCAATGGCAATTGAAGAAAGTTCTGTAATTGCTGCTGCGAGTAATGCCGCAAAGTTTTGGCTAAAAAGAGGTGGATTTAATGCTAAAGTGATTTCAACAACTAAAGTTGGTCATGTGTATTTTATGTATCATGGCGATTTTGAGACTTTAAAAACGTATTTCAATTTTATAAAACAGCAACTTATTGATGACGCAAAACCCATTACAAAAAATATGGAACAACGAGGTGGAGGCGTTATTGATATTGAATTAATAAATAAAACAAAAGACATAAAAGGCTATTACCAACTTCATGCAACCTTTGAAACATTAGATGCAATGGGAGCCAATTTTATTAACTCCTGTCTTGAGCAATTTGCAAGAACGTTTAAAAGGGAATCTTTATCCTTTGATGGTTTTTCATCAGAAAAAAAAGACCTTCAAATTGTTATGAGTATTCTTTCTAATTATGTACCTAATTGTTTAGTTAGAGTAGAGGTAAGTTGCAAAGTGGAAGAATTAAATGAAGATGCTAATATGTCTCCAGAAGAATTTGCAGAAAAATTTATACAAGCTGTAAACATCGCCGAAGTAGAACCGTACAGAGCAGTAACTCATAACAAAGGCATTATGAATGGTGTTGATGCTGTTATTTTAGCAACAGGAAACGATTTTCGTGCTATTGAAGCTGGTGTGCATGCTTTTGCTTCACATAATGGCAAATACAGTAGTTTAACTCATGCCAAAGTAGAAGATGGTATCTTTACCTTTTGGATGGAAATCCCGTTAGCTTTAGGAACCGTTGGCGGGCTTACAAATCTGCATCCTTTAGCAAAATTGTCTTTAGAAATGCTTGGCAATCCAAATGCAAAAGAATTGATGCAAATTGTTGCAGTAGCTGGTTTGGCACAGAATTTTGCTGCATTGCGTTCGCTAATAACTGCAGGAATACAATATGGACATATGAAAATGCATTTGCTTAATATTTTAAATCAGTTTGAAGCAAACGATAATGAAAAAATAATTTTAATTGAGCATTTTAAAACTATTGTTGTAACGCATAGTGCTGTTGTTAAGGCTTTGGAAGATTTACGATTGACGAATCACGATTAACGATTTACGAATCTGGAATCTGGAATCTGGAAT
>CAYRVY010000040.1:0-5066 GCA_964427695.1 uncultured Flavobacteriaceae bacterium | reverse complement strand
GAATCTGGAATCTGGAATCTGGAATTTAATAGATATAATTAGCATTGAACAAAACCTATTATAGCAACGGAAAATTACTGCTTACAGGAGAATATTTAGTACTTGATGGTGCTTTATCGCTTGCTGTACCAACTAAATATGGACAATCTTTAATAGTTGGAACTATTGATAAGCCAAAACTTATTTGGAAGAGTTTTGATTATAAAGGTAATGTTTGGTTTGAAGATACGTTTACTTTTAAAGAGATTGCTTCGGTTTCTTTAATACCTCGCAACGACGTTTCTCACAGACTTATAGAGATTTTAAACACTGCCAAACAGCTTAATCCAAATTTTTTAAATTCTAAATTTGGTTATAAAGTAACTACAAAACTCGACTTTCCACAATTTTGGGGATTAGGCTCATCTTCTACATTGATTAATAATATTGCACAATGGGCAGAAATTGATGCGTACAAATTATTAGAAAAAACATTTGGAGGAAGTGGTTACGATATTGCTTGTGCACAATATGATTCTCCTATAACGTATCAATTAACAAGACCTTTCGTCCCGATAACTATCGGGAGCGCTCAAGGTAACAGTACTTTAAATGACAAAAAAAGAGAAATTCGTGAAGTAAGTTTCATTCCAGAATTTAAAGACCACTTATATTTTGTACATCTAAATAAAAAACAAAATAGTCGAGACGGGATTTCTCAATATAACGCCAATGCTTCAAATGTGTCTCAAGCAATTTCAGAAATAAATGATATTACTTCTAAAGCAATTTCCTGTAATTCTTTAGAGCATTTTGAAGCTTTAATTTCTTCTCACGAACAAATCATTTCAAAAATTATTAAGCAAAAACCTATTAAAGAATTATTTTTCTCAGACTATAAAGGAGCAATAAAAAGCCTTGGTGCTTGGGGAGGCGATTTTGTTTTAGTGACGGGAAATAAAAGTTCAATGGATTATTTTAGAAATAAAGGCTTTAATACTAGTATTGCTTACGATAACATGGTTTTAAAATAGATTCTTGGCTATACTCAAAATGACAAAAAGAGCTTCATATTAATACGAAGCTCTTAACATTTTATTTCTTTTTACTTCTTTCTAATAAAAAGTCGCTCTATTATCGTCTATTTCAGAAGCGTTTTTTAAAGCATTATATAATGTAGTATTAACTGCATTTACTTTAGTTACACCAACTCTATTTGCAGCAGCTTGATAATTAGTTTGACCTTCGGCTGGAGTAATTTTGGTTGTTTGTACAAAATACACACCTAAATTACCAACTATTGGGTTAGAGATTTCTCCTTCATTTAAACCAAAGGCTGTTCCAATTACTCTTGGTTCTCGTCCAGCACCAGAAAGTGTTGGGCTTTTCATATTAACTGCCAATGCTGTTTTTACAGTTTGGTTTTCGATTGCAGCAATCTCTTCTAATGTAGATCCAGTTATACGAGCTTTAATAAGTTCTGCTTTCTTTTGTTTTCTAATTTCTGGTAAAGCAGTCACAGAAGCTTTTTGTGTACTCATAAGTCCTTCCTTATTTATTGCCGTTAACATTACAACAGCATAGCCACCACCTTGAAGATTAAAACGTTTTATATCTCCAACATTTGCTGCATCTTCAAAAGACCAACGTACCATTGCTCTTTGGTTTCCTAATCCTGGAATGCTTTCATCCAACTCGCCAATACTACTTACTGGCATAACACTATAATTGTCCTCTTTTGCAACATCTTGAAAATCTTGACTCGCTATTGCAATCTCAAATTTAGATGCTTGGTTAAATATTATATCTATAGTATGCTCTGATGGTTCTATCTGTTGTGCTAAAGTTGCTATTTTTAATGCTCTTTGTTTATTTTTTTGACCTTCAATTTCGATAATATGAAATCCAAAATCTGTTTTAACAACTGCTATGTCTCCAGTATTATTTTCGAATGTGAAATCTCTAAATTGAGGCACCATTGTATGATATGGATGCCAATCGTAACGTCCTTCATTTTCAATACTACCTCTATCTGACGACAAAGCTGTTACTAATTCTGAAAATTTAAAACGGTTTCTTTTTACTACATTTAAAACACTATCAGCTGTCTTTTTGGCTTCTTCTTCACTTTGAGTAACTGAAATGTCGGCTGATGCTGCCCCTATAAACGGAATTAAAATGTGTCTTACTTTTACTGAATCTGGCAAATGCTTTTCTTCAACTATTTTAGATAACATATAATAATTACCTTGTTTATATGGACCATAAAAACTTCCTTTTGCCAAATGGTAAAGACTATCTGCAAGTTGTGTTGGTATTAAAGATTTAGTTACAAAACTATTATTAAATTTAATAGCAGAATTTGCATTTACAAATGCTTCGTAATCCGTAGAGTTTTTAAAGCCTAAAATGGTATCGTTAGATTTTGAGTTTACGTTATACTCCACTCTATCTTCTAATAAATCTTGTAACTCTATTTTTAAATTAGACTCGTCTTCTAAAGAGGCTTCTTCTTTAAAATGCACAAAATATATATCTCTAGAAGCGCTAACTTCGTATTTACTTTTGTTATTATTGGTGTAGTTTGCAATATCAGATTTTGATACTGTAATAATACTATCTGGAATAGAAGAAAATGGTATTTGCACAAACTTAATATCTACCTTATCATTTTCTAACTTATACTCTAACTCGCCTTCGGCAAGTGTACCAATTATACCTGCTTTAACCATATTAAAATACGTTTGCTGTCTTCCTCCAGTAGATATTGTGCTTTCGTAATTTGTCCAAGCTAGGTAATTTATTGGCGAACCATTTAATAAAGTAGATTCTGGAGAAATTGCTTTTAAATTTGCAATAAATTCGTTTAATTTATTTTCATCGAATAGACCATCGGTATCTTTAAATTCTTCAAACGAAAACAAACTTTGCTTTAATAAATCTCTCATTTGGTCTCTTTCAATAACTAAAGCTAAAGCATTATATTGAGATTCCATTACTTCTTTTCTAATTACCTGATCCCAAGCTTGATTCATGGCTTGTGTACTTGTGCCACGACCTCCAGATTCTCTTTGTATAACTTCAACTTTATTCATAAAATCATCGCGTTTAATATCTTCTCCGTTAATTGTTGCAATTATATTTTGAGATTTACTAGAAAAGTCACCACTATTTCTAAATACATCTGCTAATACAAATGAAAATAATGCAAGCGCAATCACTATTACTAAAAAAAGTCCGCGTTGTCTAATTTGATTTAAAATCGCCATTTTTATTGTTTCTTTTTGATGAAATTATCGTGCGCGAAAATACAATTTTCTGCTTTATAATAAAAGGAGAACAACGGATTAATTTTAGTTATACACTAAATTGAGTGGTCTATAAATAAAAATATTGTGATTTTTATAATTTAAGTTCAATTAATCCCAAATATCAAATGCCAAGTACCAAATTCCAATATTTAAAATTTCTTATTATTTATTAGTTGTTATTTGGAGTTTGTGACTTGTTATTTTTCACTTTGTTTTTATTCCTCTTCTTGAATTTGAAGCGTTACTACATTAATTTTAGTGTTTGACACTTCTTTAATTATAAACAAGAACTTTTCAATTTTTATGATTTCGTTTTCTTGAGGTATTTCTTCTGTACTGTTTACAATTAAACCGCCTAGGGTTTCATAATTTTCGTTTTCTGGAAGATTAAATTTATAGGTTTCATTTAAGTATTCTACATCTAATCTCGCCGAAAAATTATATTTTTTATTGCTGATTTTTTCTTCCAATAAATTAATATTGTCGTGTTCGTCTTCTATTTCACCAAACAATTCTTCTACTATGTCTTCAATAGTTATAATACCAGCTGTACCTCCATATTCGTCTAAAACTACTACCAAACTTTTGCGCTTTTTGGTTAGGCTATTTAAAACATCTATTATTCGCATTGTTTCTGGCACAAACTCTATTGGGCGCATAATAGATTTTATGTTTTTAGGTTTATTAAGCAAATCGAAAGAATGTACATATCCTAAAATATCATCGATGGTGTTATTATAAATTAATGTTTTAGAATACCCTGTAGTTGTAAACAACTCACTTAAAGAGTTTATAGAATCATGAATTTCTACAGCTACTATTTCTATACGAGGTATCATAACCTCACGTGCTTTTACATCGGGAAATTCTAATGCATTTTGAAAAATTTGAATTTCGTTATCTACATTTTCGTCCTCTTCAACAATTCCCACCTGCTCATTAATATAATTACCTAATTCTACTTTAGAAAATACTAATTGCCTTTGGTCTCCATCAGCTTTAAAAAATTGCTTTGATACAAAATCTGAAATCCATAAAACAAAATCTGAAATTAAAGAGAATAACACATAAAAAACATAAGCTGGGAATGCAAAAATCTTAAACAAGGGTTTAGAATATATCTGAAAGAATACTTTTGGTAAAAATTCAGCAGTTAACAAAATAATTAATGTTGAAATAACTATTTGTATGAATAAACTTAAATTTGTTAATAAATAAGTAATGAAGCTATAGTTTGAAGGTAAATACAACTGAAACCAGTTTACTAAAAGTTCTCCCATAAAAAAACCATAGACTACTAATGCTATATTATTACCTATAAACATAGTTGCAATAAATTTGTATGGTTTTGCAGTAAGTTTGGTAAGTAGTTTAGCTAAAATACCACTTTGCTTTTTTTCTATTTCTATATGGATTTTATTGGTAGATACATATGCTATTTCCATACCAGAAAAAAACGCTGAAAACAAAAGTGATATAAAAACAATAACAATTTCAGTATTCATTATTAAAGTTTTCCTCTATCTTGAAAACGTTTCCAGAATTTTTTCCTGAAGAAAAACATAAAAATTGCAATTGCAACAAAAAATAAAGATATGTAAGCTCCATTTCTATCTGTGTTCCATTTACTAATAGCATCATACATAAATAACAGTGCAAAAATTAAGTATGCGTAATGTAAAATTTTTAGTGATTTCATATGTTTTAATTTATTTTTAGCAGTTTCCCTTAAAGTTATTGCGGCTGTTCGCTATTAATTATTTCCTTGAGTAAGAA
>CAYRVY010000039.1:0-10623 GCA_964427695.1 uncultured Flavobacteriaceae bacterium | reverse complement strand
AAAACTAATAAAATCTTATGACAAATAGTTACGGTAAAACCACATGTTTTTTATAGCATAATTCTTACGTATTAAAATTTTAAATCCTTCTTAAACCATTTCTTCTTGCATAAACTGTACCTCGTATAAATTTTTGTAGTAACCACCTTCTTTTTTAAGAAGTGTAGCATGAGTGCCTTGTTCCACTATTTGACCAGCATCCATTACAATAATATTATCTGCTTTTTTAATTGTTGCCAAACGATGTGCAATAACAATAGAGGTTCTTCCTTTGGTAATTTTATCTGTAGCTTCTTGTATTAATTGCTCGGAATACGAATCGACCGAAGAGGTTGCTTCATCTAAAATTAAAATACATGGATTAGCAACATAAGCTCTTAAAAATGCTATGAGTTGTCGTTGTCCTGACGATAGCATAACTCCGCGTTCTTTAACATTGTATTGATAACCATTTGGTAAACTCATAATAAAATCGTGAATTCCAATTTGTTTTGCAGCAATCTGAACCTGTGCTTCAGTTATATTAGGATTCTTAAGTGTTATATTATTTAAAATAGTATCGGCAAACAAAAATACATCTTGTAAAACCACAGCAATTTGACTACGCAGCGAATTAAGTTTCACATCATTAATATTAATATTGTCAATCAATATTTCTCCGGAATTTATATCGTAAAAGCGATTCAATAAATTAATTATAGTAGATTTTCCTGCTCCAGTTGCGCCAACAATTGCAACAGTAGTTCCAGCTTTTACATTAAATGAAATGCCTTTTAAAACTTCTTCATCTTTAACATAAGAAAAACGCACATCATTAAACCTAATATCGCCATTAAAATGCGATGTGATAATTTTGCCAGAATCTTCAATATTTGATGTAGTATCCAAAATTTTAAAAACGCGATCTGCAGCAACCATTCCCATCTGCAGTGTATTAAACTTATTTGCAATTTGGTATAATGGTCTAAATATCATTGGAATCATCATTACAAAAGCTGTTAAATCTCCCAACGTGGCAGTTTGATTTAACACAGTATTTAAGCCTCCATACCAAACTACTAATCCTAATGTTAATGAAGATAATACTTCTGCAATCGGAAAAAAAATAGAGTTATACCAAACCGTTTTTAACCATCCTTTTTTATGTCGTTCGTTAATAGTTTTAAAATTTTCAAATTCGATTTTTTCACGTGCAAATAGCTGAAGTATTTTCATTCCTGTAACTCGTTCTTGTACAAACGAATTTAAATTAGAGACTTCATTACGTACTTCTTCAAAGGCTGTTTTCATATACCTCTGAAAAATTTTAGTCGCAAAAAGAACAATAGGAAGCGTTAAAAACACAATGATGCTTAATCGCCAATTCATATACACCATGACTCCTCCTACAATTGTCATTTTTAAAATATCGCTAAAAATCATAAATAATCCTTGTCCAAAAATGTCGGCAATACGTTCCATATCTGTTACTGCACGAGTTATAAGAACACCAACCGAAGAGTTGTCGTAATACTTCATTTTAAACCCAAGGATATGCTTAAACAATTTTATGCGAATATCTCTAACAACCGATTGTCCTAACCATGTCGCATAATAAATAAACAGGAACTGTGTTATTACTTCCAAAACGAGTAACACAAGCATTGCGATAACGTAAACTAAAAACCCTTCAGCAACTTGAGTTGCAATATTATTATCGATGGCTTGTTGCAAAACCAAAGGTCGTAAAGCTCCAAAAATAGCAAGACCAATAACTGCGAAAAGCGTTCCGTAAAACACTATGTAATAAGGTTTTATAAATGTAAGTAGTCGTTTAAAAAGACTTAAATCAAATATATTTTCTTTTTGTTTTGTCATATTCATGCTCGCGTAGGCGAGTGTCTTTTTAATTCATTTCCCATTTTGAACAAAAATCTATTTTATGCTTTTTGGATATTCAATTTTGGTTAAATATAGTGCATATCCTGGCACAGAAGCTCCAGCCTGTGATCTGTCTTTAGATTTAATAATGTCGTGTAATTGCTCCACTTTCATTTTTTCCATTCCTATCTCAATCATTGTACCAACGATGGCTCTTACCATATTACGTAAGAATCGATCTGCTTTAATTGTAAACACAAGTTCATTATCTTGAATTATCCATTTAGCATTCTTAATGTTACAATTATATGTTTTTACATCTGTATTGCTTCTGGAAAAACATTTAAAATTTTTATACTCCAATAAAATTTTGGCTGCCGCATTCATCTTATTTATATCTAATTCCTGTTTAAAATAATAAACATTATTAAATGAAAATACATTTTTACTTAACGAAATCCTATAAATATATTCTCTACTTATAGCGTCAAAACGTGCATGAGCATCATAATTTACTTTAAAAATATCATGAATAGAAATATCTTTAGGTAAAAATGAATTTAGCTTATATTTTAATTCTTCTAAATAAAATTCTTCTGATGTATCAAAATGTGTAAACATTTGTTTTGCATGAACTCCAGTATCTGTACGTCCAGCTCCAACAATATCAATCTTTTCTTTTAACAAAGTTGATAAAGCTTTTTCTAAAACCTCTTGTACAGAAATAGCATTGGGTTGATTTTGCCATCCATGATATGCACTTCCGTTATAGGAAAGTTCTATAAAATATCTCAATTTTTATACTATTTTTGTTTTTGAAAAAACAAAGATAACGAGATTTATTCCTGCGTAGGCAGGAATCTTATTAATAAAAACATAAAAATTTACTAGAATTCACCTTGTATAAAGGTGAAAAGTGATAATATGAGATTTCCGCCTTCGCGGAAATGACAAAAAAATATTTCAATGAAAAAAATCCTCTTACTTTCTGATACACACAGCTACATTGATGATAAAATTTTAAAATACGTAAAACAAGTTGATGAAGTTTGGCATGCAGGAGATATTGGCAATTTGAAAGTCACTGATGCTATTAAAAACCTAAAACCGATTCGTGCTGTGCATGGCAATATTGACGATGCTAAAATTAGAGTTGAATTTCCAGAACATAATCGTTTTAAATGCGAAGATGTTGACGTTTGGATAACACATATTGGAGGCTATCCTAATAAGTATGGTATTAGAGTAAGAGAAGTAATTAAGCAAAACCCTCCAAATCTTTTTATATGTGGTCATTCTCATATTTTAAAAGTAATGCATGACAAAAAACTAAATCTCTTACATATGAACCCTGGTGCTATAGGAAAACATGGAATTCATCAAGTAAGAACTATGCTTCGTTTTGAAATTGATGGTAAAAAAATTCAGAATTTAGAAGTTATTGAATTTAATAGAATATAAAATATTAGTCCTTTCCTTTGGGAAGTCCCGATAACTATCGAGATTAGGATGGGTTTAAAACAAAAACCCAAAGCTTTCGCTTTGGGTTTTCTCGCACTAATACTACTAAGATGATAGGTTTATCTTAATCGATCTACAGATTTTACGAGATCTTCATCCTTTTTTATGGCTTTATTGGCTAAAACCAAAAATACGATAGAAAAAATGGGTAGAAGCATCCCAATACCTTTCTCAGAAACGTCTGTTTCTCCAGATAAATTTAGTGATCGATACACAAATAATCCTAGTAAAATAAAGTTTAATATGATGTTAAGACGACCCAATACAAATTGTGTCTGCCTGTTTTTGTACATAGATATTGCAATCAATGCTAAAGCTGTTGAGCCCAAAAATAATCCCAAATATAATAGTTGGTCTTTAGCATAAAACTCGGTCTCATTTATAGAAGTCCATAAATGAAATACAAAAATTAAGCCTCCCGAAATACCAGCCGAAATAAGTAAGTATATAGTTTGTATTCTTTGTAGCATTTATAATGATTGAAGTGCAAAAATAATAGTTTCTTTTTTATTACAAATATTATTTATTGAAAATAAAGTCGTATAATTGCATTATAAATGTGCAACACCCTAATGATGTGCATTATAATCTTCAAAAAAAAACATAATTCAATTTTTCCCTAGATTCCTTTAAGAAGACACTGAAAAATTTAATTTCGTAATTAAACTAATTATTCAATTCAACAATGTTTGAAATCTCACAATTAAAAGAAAAAAAGCTGCCTGAATTACAGGAAATAGCGAAAAAACTTAACGTTTCAAAGTATCGCTCATTAAAAAAATTAGATTTAGTATATCAAATATTAGATTATCAAGCTGCAAATCCTACAACACCTAGTGTTAACAAGGAAGGAAAAAGACCTCAAAGACCTAGAAGAGAACGCGTTCAAAAACCAAGAGAAGAAAATGCGCAGAAATCGATTGACTTTAAAGATAAGCCTGTACCACAAGTTAAAAGCTCTATTATTCAAGAGAAATCTAAAGACGATGCAGCAAAAATGGAAACTCCAAAAGAGAGCCATAATCGTCCACAGCAAGTAAAGCAACATAAGGACAATCAAAATCGTCCACAGCGAGATAATAAAAACCGTCCTTCACAAAAAGAAAATAAAACTCAACCGAGCAAACAAAACAAGAGTGGCCAACAAACTAATGGCAATCAATCTCAAGATAATCGAACTAAAGATAACCGAAATCAAAGCAGTAACGGAAATAAAGATAGCAGGAACCGTTATCGTGAACCCGATTTTGAATTCGATGCCATTATAGAAAGTGAAGGTGTTTTAGATGTTATGCAGGATGGATATGGTTTCTTGCGTTCTTCCGATTATAACTATTTATCTTCACCTGACGATATTTATGTTTCACAATCGCAAATTAGACTTTTTGGATTAAAAAAAGGAGATACTGTTCTTGGTAATGTTAGACCTCCTAAAGAAGGTGAAAAATATTTTCCTCTAATTAGAGTTACAAAAATTAATGGTTTAGACCCTCAGGAAGTAAGAGATCGTGTATCTTTTGAACACCTAACTCCTCTATTTCCTCAAGAAAAATTTAATCTCGCTGAAAGGCAAAGTACAATCTCAACACGTATTATAGATTTATTTTCGCCTATTGGAAAAGGACAGCGCGGCATGATTGTATCACAACCAAAAACTGGTAAAACCATGTTGCTTAAAGATATTGCTAATGCAGTTGCAGCAAATCATCCTGAAGTTTATCAAATGATTTTATTAATAGATGAACGTCCAGAAGAAGTAACAGATATGCAACGTAACGTTCGAGGCGAAGTTATTGCATCAACATTCGATAAAGAAGCTCATGAGCATGTAAAAATTGCAAATATTGTTTTAGAAAAAGCAAAACGTTTAGTAGAATGTGGTTACGATGTTGTAATTTTATTAGATTCAATAACTAGATTGGCTAGAGCTTATAATACAGTGCAGCCAGCTTCAGGTAAAATATTGAGTGGTGGTGTAGATGCTAATGCTTTACATAAGCCAAAACGTTTTTTTGGTGCTGCTCGTAAAATTGAAAATGGAGGCTCACTTACTATTATTGCAACAGCTCTAACAGAAACAGGTTCTAAAATGGATGAAGTGATTTTTGAGGAATTTAAAGGTACTGGCAATATGGAGCTACTATTAGATAGAAAAATTTCTAATCGTAGAATTTTTCCAGCTATCGACCTTACTTCTTCAAGTACACGTAGAGATGATTTATTATTAGATCAAAACACAATTCAAAGAATGTGGGTAATGCGAAAATACCTTGCAGACATGAATCCTGTTGAAGCTATGGAATTCATTAATGATCGCTTTAAACAAACTCGAAATAATGAAGAATTTTTAATTTCGATGAATAGTTAAATATTCATTATTTATAATAATAAATCCTCATATCAATATTATTGTATGAGGATTTTTTTTGCCTCCGAATTAATTCCTAAAACATGAACAAAAAAAACCTTTCAAAACTGAAAGGTTCTTAAATATTATTTATCTAAGCTTCTAAATTATAAAGAAGTTATATGTTTTGTTAAACCAGATATTAAGTTTGCTGCCTTATTTGCATGAATAATATTATTTTTAGCTAACTTATCTATCATAGAAACAACCAAAGGAAATAATTTTTCAGCATCCTTCTTTTTAGTTAACTCACGCAACTTTTTAATAGCATTACGTGTAGTTTTATGCTGGTACTTATTTCTTAATCGCTTGGTTTCGTTACTTCTAATTCTTTTTAATGCTGACTTATGATTTGCCATTTTTCTTTTTTTAAATCGTTGTAGCCCGTAGGGGAATCGAACCCCTCTTACCAGGATGAAAACCTGGCGTCCTAGCCGATAGACGAACGGGCCATAATATTTTAAATTAAAATTCAGATAGTAAATTCTAAATCTTTATTATTTCAATATGCTTCCCCCAATGTTGCCATTGCGGATGCAAAAATACAACTATTTTTAAAAGCTACAACTTCTGACTGATTTTTTTAAAAAAAATTAGCTAATATGCTTTTGCAAATAAAACTCTGGCGTTTGAGGGCTTTCCCGAATACACACATTTGCCTTCTTCGACCATGTTATTTACAGGAATGCAACGAATTGTAGCTTTGGTAATTTCTTTGATTTTTGTTTCGGTTTCTGCTGTACCATCCCAATGTGCGGAAATAAATCCTGTCTTATTCTCTAACACATCTTTAAATGCTTCAAAAGTATCTACTTTAGTAATATGTGTATTTCTAAAATTTAATGCTTTTTGATACAAGCAATCTTGAATTTCCGTCATTAAATTTACAACTTTCTCAACAATTTTATCAAGAGTAACTATCTCTTTTGTAAATATATCTCTTCTTGCTAATTCTACTGTTCCATTCTCTAAATCTTTAGGACCAATAGCTATACGTAAAGGTACACCTTGTAATTCGTGTTGAGCAAATTTAGCTCCTGGTCGAAAAGTTGTTCTATTATCAAACTTTACTGAAACTCCATTTTTTCTCAAATCTTTTATAAGATTATCAGCAACAACTGAGATTGCATCAAATTGTTCATCATTTTTATAAATAGGAACTATTACTACTTGATTTGGAGCTAAATTTGGTGGTAACACCAAGCCTTTATCATCACTATGTGTCATGATTAATGCTCCCATTAAGCGTGTAGAAACTCCCCATGATGTAGCCCAAACATATTCTTGCTTACCCTCTTTGTTGGTGAATTTTACATCAAAAGCTTTTGCGAAATTTTGACCTAAAAAGTGTGACGTTCCTGCTTGCAACGCTTTTCCATCTTGCATAAGAGCTTCAATACAAAACGTTTCTAGTGCTCCTGCAAAACGTTCGCTTTCTGTTTTTACGCCTTTTATAACTGGCATTGCCATAAAATTTTCCGCAAAATCGGCATAGACATTATTCATTAATTCTGCTTCAACTATAGCTTCTTGTTTTGTTGTATGTGCTGTATGCCCTTCTTGCCATAAAAACTCTGTGGTTCGCAAAAACAATCGTGTACGCATTTCCCAACGCACAACATTTGCCCATTGATTAATCAGCAATGGTAAATCTCTATACGATTGAATCCAACCCTTAAATGTATGCCAGATAATAGCTTCGCTGGTTGGTCTTACAATTAATTCTTCTTCTAACTTAGAGTCTGGATCTACTATTAATTTCTCTTCATTATTAGGATCTGTTTTTAATCTATAATGTGTAACAATAGCACACTCTTTTGCAAAACCTTTAGCATTTTTCTCTTCGGCTTCAAACAAACTTTTTGGCACAAAAAGTGGGAAATATGCATTTTGATGACCTGTTTCTTTAAACATTTTATCTAATTCAGCTTGCATTTTTTCCCAAATTGCATAACCATATGGTTTAATAACCATACAACCTCTAACTATTGAGTTCTCGGCTAAATCAGCTTTTACAACAAGTTCGTTATACCATTTAGAATAATCTTCGCTTCTACTTGTAAGATTTTTGCTCATATATCGTAATTTGGCACAAATATTGTGATTGTGTTAAATAATAGAATAGTTCGACAAAACTAACTATTTTTGTTATGTTCAACAATTAATTTAAAGAGATATGCAATTAAATTTCAACCAAAAATCTAAAATGCATCTGATAGGTGCTTTAGGTTTATTATTTAGTTTAGTTTCTTGTGGTTCTTATCAGTACGCAGGTTATGACGACGGTATTTATGGAGCTTCTGAAAGAAATGTTGAATATTATACAGAATCTTCTAATGAAGTTCCTTCTTCACAAAATTCAAATTACTATCAAAATTATTTCAAAGAAAAATCTCAAGAGTTAGATTATTTATCTCAAGATGACGTGATTTTTACTGATATAGATTCTTATGAAAGTAATTATGAAGCTGAAAATGACACTTTAGTAGATGCACAAGTAAGCTATGCTGGTTGGGGACAAAACACAACTGAGGTAAGTATTAACGTTTACAATTCTGGCTATTTATTTAATAATTGGTGGTATAGACCATATTATAGTTATGGCTATGGATTTTATAATCATTGGTATAATCCTTATAGATTTTATGGCTATTCTAATTGGTATAATCCTTATGGTTATTATGGATTTTATAATTGGTACAATCCTTATTATTATGGTTCCTATTATTCAAATTATGGAAATTATAATAATAACTACTATAGTAGAAGAGGAATTGCTTACAATGCTGGAAGAAGAGGTGCCATTTACCAAAATTCTTATACATCTCGTTTAAGTAATAGAGCTTTGACAAGTACGAGAAATTCAACTACATTTAGACCTCGTAGAACTTTAAATTCAAATGTCAGAACAAATACTAATACTGTAACTAGACCTAGAACGACAACTAGAAGGAATACAGATAACACTACACGTCCTAATATAAATACTAGAACTAGAACTAGAACTAATACTAGAAGTAATTCTCCAACAAGAACAAGAAGCACTACTAGATCAAATTATAATTCACGCTCAACTAGAACTTCAACAAGAAGTATTTCTCCATCTAGGTCTTCAATCAGAAGCTCTAGTCCTTCTAGATCTTCTTCAAGAAGTAGTGGTAGTACATCTAGACGAAAAGGTAATTTATAGAATCACAAAAAATTGATATGAAAAAGTTATTATTACTATTCGTAGGCGTTATATTTATGTCAACAATATACGCTCAAGACATTACTGATGCAGTTCGATACTCAACTGATGGAATTTATGGTACAGCACGATATAAAGCAATGAGTGGAGCATTTGGAGCTTTAGGAGGAGACATGTCTGCTGTTAGTTTAAATCCTGCAGGTTCTGCTATTTTTAATATTAGTCACACTTCATTTTCTATAACAAATTATGGTATTGATAATACAACAGAATATTTTGGTAATATTAATAACTCAACCAATTCAAATTTTGAATTAAACCAAGCTGGTGCTGCTTTTGTTTTTAATAATACTAATGAAAATTCTCCATGGAAAAAGTTTGTTTTAGCATTGTCTTATGAACAAACCCAGAATTACGATAATGATTTTTTTGCTACAGGAATTAACACAACTTCTATTGATAGTTACTTTTTGGCAAATGCTCAAGGATTAAGACTTGATGAAATTTCTGCATTCAGCGGTGAAACTATTACTGATGCTTATGGCGATATTGGAGCTTCTTTTGGCTTTGCAAATCAACAAGCCTTTTTAGGTTTTGAGTCATACATTCTCGAACCTGATGTTGATGATGATGCTAATACTGCATACACATCTAACATCGCATCAGGCACATTTAATCAAGAATATTACTATACATCAACTGGTTATAATGGTAAGTTTAGTGCTAACCTTGCCATGCAATATGAAGACAATATATATTTAGGTATAAATCTTAATTCTCATTTTATTAATTATGAGCGTTCAACATTTTTATTTGAAGAAAACTCTAATGCAGGCTCTTTAGTTAGTGAGGTTGGATTTGAAAACAATCTTTCTACAATTGGAACTGGGTTCTCATTTCAACTTGGTGGCATTGCAAAGTTAAGTGATATTATAAGAGTCGGACTTACTTATAACTCTCCTACTTGGTTCACAATTAGTGAAGAAACTACACAATATTTAGCTACTTTAAGAGATGACAATGGTACCAACGTTACTGAAACATTAGACCCACAAATTATTAATGTATTTCCGGATTACAAACTACAAACGCCAGCTAAAGTTACTGGTAGTGTTGCATTAGTAATTGATAAACAAGCCATAATAAGTTTTGATTATTCAAGAAAAGATTATGGGAATACTAAGTTTAAACCTGAATCCGATCAGTATTTTTCTGCTCAAAATAATTTAATAAGTAATCGTTTAAAAGCTGCTAACACTTATAAAATTGGTGGAGAATACAGACATAATAAAGCAAGTTTTAGAGCTGGTTATAAATTAGAAGAAAGTCCATATAATAATACTAATTTTTATGGCGACTTAAAAGGGTTTTCTTTCGGGTTTGGATACAATTTTGGAAACACAAAAGTAGATTTAGCTTACGAAAATTCTAAACGAACAATAGATTCTCAATTATATAATGTTGGTCTTACAGATGCTGTTAGAATCGATTCAGAAAATTCAAACTTCACCATCTCTTTAAGTTTTAATTTATAATTTTTTTATATATCTATATCTAAACGCAAAAATAGATTTTCTCAAATTATAGTTGTACAAATTCATTATATTCTTGTTATTTAAGATATTTACTACTTCAACTCCAATTT
>CAYRVY010000038.1:0-10958 GCA_964427695.1 uncultured Flavobacteriaceae bacterium | reverse complement strand
AAAGGAAAAATACCTGTTGGATACATTGAGGCAAAAGACATTGGTAAAGACCTGAATAGTAAATCTTACAAAGAACAATTTGGACGTTACAAAAAAGCACTCGACAATTTAATCATTACTGATTACATTTGGTTTGAATTTTTTCAAAATGGAGAACTGGTTCACGAAATAAGAATTGGCGACATTGAAAACAATACTGTAAAACCAATTCCTGAAAATTATTCAAAATTTGAAAACTTAATAAAAGATTTCTGTACGCATATAGGGCAAACCATTAAATCGTCAAAAAAACTGGCAGTTATGATGGCTGGAAAAGCACGATTACTACAAGATATTTTAGAACGTGCAATTACATCTGATGAAGAAACACAAGAAAACACTTCCTTAAAAGGACAATACGATACCTTTAAACAAATATTAATTCACGATTTAAAACCCAAAGGTTTTGCCGATATTTATGCACAAACATTGGCTTACGGAATGTTTGCAGCACGACTGCACGATACCACTTTAAACAATTTCAGCCGACAGGAAGCAGCCGAACTCATACCAAAATCAAATCCGTTTTTACGTAAATTGTTTGGCTATGTGGCTGGACCAGATATTGACGAACGTATAAAAACTACTGTCGATAACCTTGCAGAGGTTTTTAGAGCAACAAACGTAGAAGCATTATTACATAATTTTGGGAAAAGCACACAAACCAACGACCCAATTATTCATTTTTATGAAACCTTTTTGGCCGAATACGACCCAAAATTACGTAAAGCAAGAGGCGTTTGGTACACACCAGAACCTGTGGTTAATTTTATAGTACGTGCTGTGGACGATATTTTAAAAACTGAATTTAATTTGCCTCAAGGGTTGGCAGATACAAGCAAAACAAAGATTAAAGTAAATGTACATACCAACAAGGGGTTGAAACCCCTTGCGGAAAAAGAAGTACACAAGGTACAAATATTGGATCCTGCAACAGGAACGGGAACTTTTTTGGCCGAAGTGGTAAAATTTATCTACAACAAAAACTTTAAAACCATGCAAGGTGCTTGGTCTAATTATGTAGAGGAACATTTAATACCAAGATTAAACGGTTTTGAGTTGTTAATGGCAAGTTATGCAATGGCACATCTAAAATTAGATATGTTACTCACCGAAACAGGTTATAAAAGCACTAAAAACCAACGCTTAAATATTTACCTCACCAACTCTTTAGAAGAACACCATAAAGATACAGGAACTTTATTTTCTAATTGGTTAAGTAGTGAAGCCAATGAAGCCAACCATATAAAACGAGATACACCAGTTATGTGTGTGATTGGTAATCCGCCTTATGCAGTTAGTAGTACAAACAAAGGTAAATGGATTGAAAAACTTACAGCAGATTACAAAAAGGATTTAAATGAAAGAAATATACAACCTCTTTCAGATGATTATATAAAGTTTATTCGTTATGGACAACATTATATCGAAAATAATGGAGAAGGCATTTTAGCCTATATTTCTAATAATAGTTTTATAGATGGTATTATTCATAGACAAATGCGTAAAAACTTATTAGAAACTTTTGATAAAATTTATATTTTAGATTTACACGGTAATGCAAGAAAAAAAGAAGTATGTCCTGATGGTTCTCCAGACCAAAATGTGTTTGATATCATGCAAGGTGTATCTATCAATCTATTTGTAAAAACAGGACAAAAAAAGAAAAACAGTTTGGGTGAAATATTTCATTCTGAGCTGTTTGGTAAAAGAGACATAAAATATCCTTTTCTTTTAGAGAATAAAATGGCAAGTATAAAGTGGCAAGTATTAGAAAACAAAAAACCGTATTACTTTTTTGTTCCTAAAGATTTTAAAGCACAAAAAAGCTATAATAAAGGGTTTGCAATCAATAATTTATTTACTCTTGTTAATGCTGGAACAGCAACAGGAAAAGACAGTTTATTCGTTAATGTAGATAAAGATGATTTAGAAAGATGTTTGATTGAGAATGATATAGAATTTGATAAGGAAAATATTGTAAAATACAATTATAGAGTATTTAATGAGCATTATTTTTTATATGATAATAAAAAAATTCAAAGATTAAGGCATCGATTAATGAAACACTTATTAGCAGAAAATATTGCTTTAGTTTCCACTAAAATATTATCAAGTAAATTTTACACTCACTCATTTATAAGTAGAAATGTAAGTGATAGATGTTATATATCAAATAAGGGACAAGAAGCAAATTATTTTTTCCCTCTCTACCTCTATCCAGACCAAAAAGACGAAATTTTCACAGAAGACACTTCGACAAGCTCAGTACAAGCACGTAAACCAAATCTAAACCTCGACATAGTAAACGAAATTGCAGAGAAAATAGGTTTAGTGTTTGTGGCAGACCATGAGATGCTGAAACACGTTCAGCATGATAAGTATTTTACTCCTTTAGACATTTTAGATTATATCTATGCAGTTTTACACTCGCCAACTTACAGAGAAACATACAAGGAGTTTTTAAAAATAGATTTCCCAAGAGTGCCATATCCAAAAGACAAAAAAACGTTTTGGAAACTGGTACAATTAGGCGGAGAAATACGTCAAATACATTTGTTAGAATCTCCAAAAGTGGAAGATTCTATTACAACCTATCCAAAAGATGGCGATAATATTATAACTCGCAAAATGAGTAAAAATAGTGTTGGTTTTGAGCCAAACGTCGTTGCGAACAGCATGAAGCAATCTATCACAAGAGAAGAGATTGCCACGTCGCAAACTCCTCGCAATGACATAAAAGGTAAAGTTTGGATAAACGATATACAGTATTTCGATAATGTTCCTCTTGTTGCATGGGAGTTTTACATTGGAGGTTATCAACCAGCACAAAAATGGTTAAAAGACCGAAAAGGAAGAGAACTAAAATTTGAAGATATTATACATTATCAAAAAATTATAGTCGCTCTAACAGAAACAGACAGATTGATGAAAGAAATAGACAAAATAGAAATCATCTAATTTTTAGGACTAAACAAGTAGTGTCTTAAAAAGACCTCACAGGTTTTAAAAACCTGTGAGGTCTAATTAATTTACAATGTGTTAATATTATTAAAGTATTAAAAAATATTATATGGTAGAAAAATCAAAACTTATAGCAAACCGATTTAGGGAAGTCATTTTAAATGGCGTATGGATTGCCAATACAAATTATAAAGATCAATTATTAAACTTAACTTGGGAACAAGCTACACTAAAAATAGAATCTTTAAATACTATAGCCGCGCTTACCTTTCATATTAATTATTATATAGCTGGAGTTTTGAATGTTTTTGAAGGTGGTTTGCTGGAGATTAGAGACAAATATAGTTTTGACCTTCCTCCTATTAATTCTCAAAAAGATTGGGAAGTATTTTTAACTGCTTTCTTAAAAAATGCTGAAAAATTTGCAACTTTGGTTGAGCAAATGTCTGATAAAAAACTGGCAGAAATGTTTGTTAATAATAAATATGGAAGTTATCAAAGAAACATAGAAGGAATTATAGAACACAGCTACTATCATTTGGGACAAATTACTTTAATAAAAAAACTGATATTAGAAAAAGGAAATAATAACTAATAATCAAACTCTCTATAAACTGTCCAGCTGGTTACTACTTTTATCTTCGCTAATAGTCCAAAAGAAACCTACAAAAAAGAATTGGTCAGCAGCAGGACTTAAGGCTCGTCTTGCAAAATTGCCGTTTAAATCTGGTACATCAGTATATTGATATCCATTAATATTTTTAAAACCAAACACATTGTTTACCGAGAAGTATAAGATTTTTTGTTGGCTAATTAAATATGCCCAATTTAAACTCAAACTATTGTACGATTTTGTTTTTTGGTTTAAAAACCCTTCAATATTTGGGTTGGTATAAGTTCTACCTGAGGCAAAGGCATAACTAAAGCCAACCTGGCTTTTCCAATCGCTAATCCAATACTTTCCGACTAAAGATAAATTATGTGTATTTGCAAAACTTGGCTGTGCTTCAATTGGGTAGTTTCTGTATTCACGTTTAGTATCGAGATACGAATAGCTTAACCAATAATCGGTATTTTTTATGCTTTTACTATCTCTCCAAAATACATCTAATCCTTTTGCAAAACCAAATCCGTTACTATTATAATCACTATCAAAACTGGCAAAATCTGTATTGTATTTCACTAAATTTTTATAATTTTTATAATAGGCTTCAACTCTAAAAACCTTGCCTTCATTATTAATTTGATAATTAAATATATAATGTGATGTGTTTTGTGGCTTCAAATTTTGACTAAACTTTAAAATATTGCTTTGTGGATTCTGATAAAAATCTCCATAAGCAAAAGACACTTGGCTTTTCGACGATGTTTTATATGCTAATGACAGTCTTGGAGCTATTGAAAAATCTTTAAACAGTTCACTATATTCTGCTCGTATTCCAGCCTTTAAAGCTAATTTTTTAGAAAAGAAAACATCAGCTTCGGTAAAAGCAGCACTTATATTATTGTTATAGCCAAAACTCACTGGAGCAATCGTTTCATTGGAGAAATTCTCGTTAAAATCGGTTGCAAAATATTCAGCTCCAAAATTGAGTTTGAATCTACTACTAAATCGACGCTTGAATTTTAGTTTTGCATGAATGGAGTTTTCGGCATCTTCAATATTATTATCGACAACATTAATCTTTTCTTTACTGTGTGTATAACTTATACCTCCAAAAACTGACCAATTATCATTTAACATGCCTTGATAGGAACCATTAAAATAAAGATTGTTATTCATTAATTTAAAATGAACACCATCTTCAAAATTGATATCTTCTTGTATCAACTCAAAACTTGTTGTGTCGAAAGCCGAATATAATTTTAAGATTCCGTTATCGAATCGTCGTCTAAAAACGGTTTCGCCCGAACGTGCTTCGTATGGTTTTATCCAATCGTTTCTATCTTCAAAAATTGCATTATAAGGTAATAGATTTATATAGGATGCATTGACACTTACCGAACTATTATTCCACTTTTGAGTATTTCCAAGTGTAAGACCAACACTCATAATACCAATATCGGTTTTTTCCTGATCTGGCTCATCAATTGTATTTAATAACAACACACTTGACAAGGCCTGCCCAAATTCGGCCGAATATCCTCCAGTTGAAAAAGTAATTCCATCAAACAAAAATGGTGAATAGCGTCCACGAGTTGGCGAATTATTAGTTGTTGGAGTGTAAGGTGTAAACACACGAATACCATCTATAAAAATTTGAGTTTCTTCGGCTTCGCCTCCACGCACAAACAAACGACCATCTTCGGCAACTGTAGTTGTTCCCGGAAGTGTTTGTAAAGCACCTACAAAATCGCCCAAAGCACTTGCAGTAGTAACGACATCTAAAGGTTTTAAGACAGTAACTTTACTATTTGCGCCACCTGCTTCAAAAGTTCCTGCTGAAATAACAACTGCATCTAGTGCATTTAGATCATCACGAAGTTTTATCTGTAAATCTTTCATAAAAGAAACATCTCCAACCATAGTAAAAGTTTCGTACGATAAATAGGAAACTATTAAAGTTTGTATTCCTATTTGGTCTGTTTTAAAAGAGAATTCACCTTTACTATTCGTTGTACTTCCATCATAAGTTCCTTCGAGATATACATTTGCTCCAATAATAGCGACGCCTTTGTTGTCGGTTACTTTTCCATTTACAGTTGTTTGTGCATTGATGACAATATTTAATAAAATTAATAATGTGGTGATTAGCGGTTTCATTTAGGAAGTGTTCGTTTTTTGATAGTACAAATTTGAGTTAGAAGAATGGCTTACTAAACTTTTAGTAACTGAATTGTAAAAATTTAATGATGAATTGTTTTTTGGAGTTGGAAATTGGAAGTTGGAAGTTGGAAGCTGGAAGCTGGAAGGCTGATGACTGATGACTGAAGATGGAATTTGAAAAGCATAAGTAAATCATTATATTTATTGCACCAAAACAACTAACATGCTAACCAAAACAGAAAAATCATTTAGTGCCCTATTTTTTATAATTGTTATTGCAGAACTTATTTTCGGAAGTGTTGAAAACTTATTACAGTTTCATTATTTTACAAAACCGTTGATACTTATTGCTCTTATCGTTTTCTTTTACAAACAAAGTAAACATCTTAATAAAAGAACAAGAAACATTACATTATTAGCTTTAGTGTTTTCATTAGCTGGAGACGTTTTGCTCATGTTTGTAAGCAAATCTGCAAATTTCTTTTTAAGTGGATTAGTAGCATTTTTTTTAGCACATATAATGTATGTTTTGGTGTTTTTAAAGTCGAGAAACAAAGCTGCTAACTCTTTACCTATTGTGGTTATTTTATTAATTTATGCTTCATGGATTTTTTACTTCTTAAAAGATGGATTAGGAGATATGTTAATTCCTGTTTTGGTGTATCTATTCGTAATTCTAATAATGGCTACAACTGCTTTTATTCGTAAAAGATCGAATATTGATAGCTATAAGTTAGTATTTGCTGGAGCAGTTTTCTTTATGATTTCTGATAGTTTGCTGGCTCTAAATAAATTTTACGAACCCTTACCTTTTTCTAATATAAGCATTATGTTAACTTATGCTTTAGCACAATATTTAATTGTTATTGGAATTTTAAAGCAACGTAATTAATTGCGTTAAGGATGGAAATGGCATCCTTTTTTATGCTGAACTCGTTTCAGTATCAATAGGATTCTGAATTTTAATCAGCATAAAAAAGATATAATGTACAGCCTGACCCTCTAAACATTTGCCTCCTTCACAGAGGTAGCAAAGCTACGAAGGCTGAAAGTGAAAGAGGGAAACGCCATAAAGATATTTATAAAAATTGTAACACATTTAGCTTTAGAGCTACTTATAGACATCTAACCAAATAGTATTGAAAAAAGAATTAGAACATAATTTTGTTGAATTGCTCGAAAGGCACCAAAACATTGTGCATAAAGTATGTAGGATATATACCAATAACCAAGATGCTCACAATGATTTGTTTCAGGAGATTGCTATACAATTATGGAAGGCTTATCCAAAATTTCGTGGTGATTCTAAATTTAGTACCTGGATGTATCGTGTAGGATTAAATACTGCAATAACACTTTATAGAAAGAACAAGCGTAGAATTAGAACAGAGGAGTTTGATACGTTTCAGTATAAAATATCGGCTGAAGCTTATGACGATACCGAAGAAGAACAATTGAAAGTATTATACAAAGCTATACACCAACTTAATGATATTGATAAAGCGCTTATCTTTTTATTTTTGGAAGATAAGAACTATAAAGAAATAAGTGAAACCTTGGGAATTAGCGAAGTCAATGCAAGAGTAAAAATGAACCGAATTAAGACTAAATTAAAAACCATTTTAAATCCGTAACATTATGGATGTATTAGAATTATTAAAGAAAGATTGGAAAAAGAAAGATAATACTTTTCCAAAATTATCGTATAACGACATTTATAAGATGATTTTAACGAAGTCTTCATCTATTGTAAAATGGATATTTATTATAAGCCTTTTAGAATTTGCGCTTTGGTCTGTCTTATCTTTTGCACTAAAAGATGCCGATTACAATTTGCGTTTTAAAGAATATCATGCTGAAAATATAATGACTCCATTAATAATTATTGGATATGTAATTTTAGCCTATTTCTTTTATTTATTCTTTAAAAATTATAGAACAATAAAAGCAACTGACAATGCTAAAGTTTTAATGGAAAACATATTAAGAACCAGAAAAACAGTAAAGCAGTATGTTGCGTTTAATTTAATCTTTTTGGCAATATCTTTCTTTGTTGTTTTAGGAATTCAATTTAACAGAGATGAACAAATAATATCCATTATTGAAAAAGCATCAGCAAATGGTGAAGTTTTTAAATTTTATGCAGTAACAATTCTTATATCTGTTGCTGTATTAGCAATATTAATTGCACTGTTTCTTTTATTCTATTATTTAATTTATGGCATTTTATTAAAGCGCTTAAATAAAAATTATAAGGAATTAAAAAAAATAGATATATAAGTGTTGGAAGTTAGAAGTTAGAAGTTGGAAGTTAGAAGTTGGAAGAAAATCAGACACTATCCTGAAAAGTGTATAAATTTATGAGATACTGCCCAAAATCACCACTTACGTTGCTTATTAAGTTCTTCTCTGGTTTCTAATTCTTTTTGTGGAATGACTTTTAAAAAAGATGGATGTTGTTCTATAGCATATTCTATTTTTTCAATAATTTCTGCTATAGTTTCATTGTCGTAATCTATATCTAATGGCTTTTTAATTTCGAAAGATTGAAAAATATTTTTCTTTTTAATTCGTAACCCCTTTTTATCAAAAGAACGCCTAAATCCATCTATAACAATTGGCACAACTATGGGTTTATAACGTTTAATAATATGAGCAGTTCCTCTTCTAATAGGTTTAAAAGGTGTTGTTGTGCCTTGTGGAAATGTAATAACCCAACCATCGTCTAATGCTTTTGAGATATTAGAAATATCGCTCATCTTTACTTGCCTGCTTACATCTTTACCTTCTGCTCTCCACGTACGTTCAATACTAATAGAACCCATATAAGCAAAAATTTTAGGCAAGAGACCAGATTGCATTGTTTCTTTAGCAGCTACATAATACAAATTTAACTTTGGATTCCATAAATAACCTACATTTTTTATAGAATCTACTCGACCGCTTAAGCTCGCATTAAAAACATGAAACATAGCAACAACATCGGCAAAATAGGTTTGGTGGTTAGAAATAAACAGCACATTAGTATCTGGCAAATCTTTGATATATTCTGAACCTTCAATGTGCAATTCGTTAAACCCTCTAAATCGCTGATGACTTAAAACACCTAAAATTCTAATTAGCCATCTTTTTAAAAAGAGGATATGCCCAAAAGGATTTCTTTTAAATAATCCCATAATATTTAACTTAGTTTAGGATTGCAAAAATAACAAAATAGAAATTACATTGCATTTTTTAACAAGTCTTTTATCTCACTTAACATCATTGCAGTTGCTCCCCAAACTATATGTCCATTAAGTTTATATGCAGGTACTTCAACCTTAATGTTATAAGATGTTTCTACAACTGTACGAATTACATTATCATCATTAAATAAATGATTGAGTGAGACTTCAATAAGCTCTTCAACCTCATCGTCCTGTTTATTAAATGCTGGTGTTTTCTTTAAGACTCCTAAAAAAGGTTGCACATAAAAATTGCTTGGTGGAATATACACATCTGTTAATTGCTTTAAAACTTCAATATTCTCTACAGGAATACCAATCTCTTCGGAGGTTTCTCTTTTTGCTGTTTTTTCCAGTGATACATCTTGAATTTCAAATTTTCCTCCAGGAAAACAAATTTGTGCAGAATGAACACCATTGTATGTGTTTCTTAAAATTAAAACCAATTTGGTTTGCTGATTTTCATCAGGATAAAAAAGTGCCATTACTCCTGCTCTACTTGCATCTTTCATCTTTTCTTTATGCATTTCTATCAATTCTAAACGAAAAGGTGGAGACATTTTAAATTGGGATATTTGAGCTGGAAGCGTTAATTTTTTTACTTTTGATATCGATATTAAAAATTCATCAAAATTCATGAAAATCGTATTATATTTTTTCTTGTTCTTATTATTTCTGAATTGTGAAGGTACACAATCTAAAAAGAAATCTGAACCCACAAATTTACAAGTAAAACCTAAACAAGAACAGTCAAAAAAAATTAATTCAAACAACGAAACCGAAAGAGAATTCCCAGTACTGACAAGTAAAAATGCTATGGAGTTCTTTTTAGAATACGAAAAACACAACAAAGAAAACAAAGTAAGAATAACAACCGATTTTGGTGTAATTGATATTCTGTTATTTGATAAGACTAAATTCCATCGTGCGAATTTTATTTTTTTAACCAAACAGAACTATTTTAACGACACACAGTTTTATAGAGTAATTAATAATTTTATGGTACAAGCTGGAAATAGCGATGATAAAAAAACAGCACGAAAACGCAGTAAAATAGGTAAGTATTTGCTCCCAACAGATACAAAACGAGGTTATAAACACGATAGAGGTGTTATTAGTATGCCAAGTGGCGAAATAGACAATCCATATAAATTAGCTTCACCTTACGAATTTTTTATTGTACAGCAACATGGAGGTTCGCACTTTTTAGATGGTGATTATACCATTTTTGGAAAAGTAACAAAAGGTATGGAAGTTATAGACAAAATTGCTGCTGTTAATACTGATGATGCCGATTGGCCTTTGCAAAATATCTACATTAAAAAAGTTGAAATCATTAATTAATATTAACTTTTTTTTTAATCTTTTTTCTTCATATTTTCAATATCTTTATATCTCGTAATATTCATATAAAATATAAACAATATTAATATAAAAACTCAATTAAATGACAAAACAATTTTTAACCAATTACCCTAAACTGCTAGGTTTAATTGTCCTTATAGCTTTTATAAGTTGCAAACATGACAAGGCAACAAACGAAAACGAAATGGCAACAAACGTGTTTTTAAAAGAATGGACTGGTCCTTATAATGGCACTCCAGCTTTTGACCAAATGAAAGTAGAAAACTTAAAAGCTGCTGTTGAAAAAGGTATGCAATTACAATTAGCCGAAATAGATGCTATTGCAAACAATACTGAAGCTCCAACTTTTGAAAATACTATTGTAGAAATGGAACGTGCAGGTGCAGAATTAAACAGAGTATTTGCATATTATGGAATTTTAAGAAGTAATATGTCCACTCCAGAAGTTAGAGAAATTCAAGGAGAGTTAGCTCCGAAACTATCTGAATTCTCTTCAAAAATCTCTCAAAATGAAACACTTTTTAAACGTATTAAAACCGTTTATGATGCTTCGCAAGAAAATCCTTTAGAAGCAGATCAACAACGTGTTGTAGATTTAG
>CAYRVY010000037.1:0-11156 GCA_964427695.1 uncultured Flavobacteriaceae bacterium | reverse complement strand
TTGTTTTATACAAATATACTACCTATATCAGTTATATCATAGAATATAGCTTTTTTCTTTTATTATCTCTATAAGAACCATGCTCAATTTTTACCGAAAAATTACGTGCTGTTGTTTCTTTTATTTCTAAAACTTTGGGAATAATTAAACCTTCAATTTTATAGAGAGCACTATTTGAGTATTCTCCATCTGGTGATACAGAAACTATTAAACTGTATAATACTTCATGTCCGTCTCCAAAATAGTTCTTTGGAGTGGCTTTTGAATCAGACATTTTATAAATAGTTACATATAAACCTTGGTTATATAACTCTTTTTTAATAATTTCTTTAGGAAATATATTCGCAAAAATATAATTCAACTGCTGGTCGTTGGATAAATTTTTAACTTTAGGGAGTTGTGCCTTACAACTTATAAAAGCTAAAAATAATAGTATCGTTATTATTTTTTTCATATCAAATAATTTTATCTTCTAACCGCAATATGGATATGGCTAGTATGATCACTTACAGAATAATTATAATCCCATTGGTTACCTATTGGATCTTCAACACTAAATTTATGTTTAAAATGTGGTCCAAAATTTTCTCTAATATAAATAAAGTTATCAAATGCTTCTTGAAGTTCTATAATTTGGTTTGTTAAACCTGTTTGAGTCATTCGATTTCCATTAATTCTATTAATATCAACAGCTGTTCCTTTATAGTGATTACTTAAAGCTTTGTGTTTTCCATTAGTAGTTGCATAAATATTTATACTGGTTATCTTGTCCGCTGAAGATAAATTACTATTTGCTAGTTCTATTGCAAATTTTATTCCATCAATTAAATCTGTCGCAACTTGTTGATTAGAACTTAAATTATCCTCCGTGTAGGTTTCAAAAGTAACGGTTATATTATCTCCATTCGATAGAACAAGAGGATTTGGTATTAATTGAGTTGAGCCTTGATAAACATAATCATCATCAGGTGTATCAACGCTAATATATAGCTCCTCAAAATCCACCTCACCATTGTTAATAAATGCATCAATAGCTAAATTGCCAAAGTCTATAGCATCCACAGACCATCGCTTTGGTGATGCATAATCATAAATGTCCAAAGTTTTTTGGATATTATCCTCATCGCCATTGAATATCTAATTTAGGTCTATTTAATAAATTGGGATTAAAAGTAATCTTTATTAAATAGTTGTTTGTTCTGGTGTTGTAAGGTTTGGCTCTTATAATACGTGGTTTGTATTTAATCCGTCAAACCTACATTTCTCCAAATAACAGGATAAATTACAAAAAAATCTTTTGAAATTATCTCTATAAGGTAAGTTTGAAATGCTCCATTTCGATTAATAGGTGGTTTTCTTTTTCCATTATGCAATTCATTAACCAATTTACTATGCCTTTTTTTAATTTCTTTTAAATTCAAGAACGTATAATCTTTTAAGTGTTTTAAGCATAAGGTGTCTATTTTATTAATTTGTTTGTTGTTGTGTAAGATTAGTTGAGTGTTTTAGGCACTAAATTTAGTAAATAAACACAGATAGAAAGTCCTCACGGACTTTCGTAAGTAGGCTTTTACCAAGCAATTAATTTTACACGGTTAGGCAAAGTTATTATTCTAATTGAAACCCTCTGCTGTTATTTCTGTTTTTAAACCATTCTTTAATACTCCAATTTTTTATTTCCTCTTTGCTACTTATTTCCCAATTATTACATTCAAAGTGGCCTTTTAAAATTGTGTCATTTTCAAAATAGCCAAAACCTTGTGGTAATCTCAACTCAAAATTACCATAAACATCTGAAGCAATAGAATAGTCAAAAGTTGAAATTGCAATTTTATATTTATCAATGTCCATTGATTTAAAATCACTATCGTTATACTCCAATTCTGTAGATTTTGAATATAATTCAAGGTCTAATATTACACTATCTTTTAAAATCAGAGTCAAAAATTGAAATTGTCCGTCAATTCTTTTCAAGTAACCTAAATCCATTAAGTGGTTAAGTCTACCACCAGATTTATCAGTAATTCCAGTAGAATCTAATTCTTTTTTTGTTGGAATTCCTGATCTTAATTGAATTTTAATTATGTTATTTTTTTTGTCCTTTTGGCAAGAACAAAGGGCAAAAACACTTTCACTTTTAATTCCATTTGATAATTCTAACTCAACAACCTTTCCTAATGGTTTTAACGTGCTATCAATTCTTATTTGATTTTTAAATGTATTTACTGAGTCAGTTTTCGTTTTTTCTATTTTTTGATATTCAATATTTTTTTTACCTGTTTTATTATCAGTTTTACAACTGAATATGACAAATAAGATTAATATTGAAATTCCGTTTTTCATAATTTCACCTAACATTACCTAACATTACCTAACAAATAAACTAATATGTTTTCCATTAATGTCCTTTAAATTAAATAATGTCCCTTTTTTTTATTATTGCCATATCCATAATATCCAAGCCATTTTTTATGTCCTTTTTTATTTTCATACTTAACATAAATAGTATCTTTTGGGTACAAGGTCTTTTGCCCAAATAAAACTGTTGGGATAAAAAGCCATAAAATGATAAAAATTTTAATTGCATCCATTTGGAAACGTATTTTGTATTTGAGTTTGCATATCGTCTATTAACTCCTGTTCTGTCGGTGTTAGTAATTGCCATGCTTTTATGTGAGCTTTATTTAACCCTAACCACGGTAAAGCATCTTTTTGGGCTTCAGTTAAGCTTGAGTCATAATCTGTTAACGCTTGTTTAACTACATCTCTATAATGTTGATCAATTTGTTGGTGTTGATAATCATGGGGTTTTACTGATGCCTCTTGGTTTGCATCATATTTCTTACTTACTCTTCATATTGAAGGTAAGTTTCGTAAACTTTATAAAAACTACAATCTAGTTTTTCGATAAAAAAGAATTTTGCGCCATAACCAATATTTAGATTGTTTTTGCTTACCTCTTCAATAGAGTAAACTTTACAAATAGTATTAAGTTGTTGTTTTATTGGTTTTTTGTAACTGTAAAAATACATGTAAAACGGTGTTTGACCTGCAAGAAATGTTTTATTTATTTCCTCAATATGCTCTTTCTGAAGTTTCTTTGTTCTAAATCTATATTTTAAAATTGAAAAATTACTGCGCATAGTGCCTTTTGTGGCATTCATTTTAAATTGATAGCTGTTCTTATCTATTAAAACATAAATTGAGTCCTTTTTATTTGATTGAGAATAAATAAAGAATGAACTTATTAAAAAACACATTGATAAAATTAAATGTCTCATTTTATTGACAATTAGAGTTGTTGTTTTCGAAATTTATTATTGTTTGATCAATACTATCTATTTCGGGCTGCGTTAAATTATTCCAAGCAATTGTATTTTTAAGGCCAATCCATGACAGTGCGTCATATACCTCGTTAGTTTGAGTATTATCAAACTCTTGTAATGCTTGTTTTATTATATCTCTGTAATGTTGAGCCATTGCTTGATGTTGTGCAGTCGTTAAATTCATTCCAATCGGAATATTATTTTTCCATCGTATATAATAATCATATAATCCTGGATAATCATTTCTTATCTGCTGTGTTATCGCTGGCGTTAAGTTTTGCAAGTTGGGTTGTTGTGCAACAGACAACAATTTTCTAAAAATTTCAGCATGAATTATTTCATGAATAAAAGTTCTTGCAACAGATAGAGATGGTCTATTTAAATTATTTACATTAAAAGTTATTGTAATTACATAATTTTCTGGTGCACTTGTTGTTGCATTAGTAGTACTAGGTAAGGTAGTACTAGTGGAAAATCTAAGATGAGCACCAGAAAATTCTCCATCAAAATTTTGAAGATAATTATTAAATGTTGGTGCTTTCCCCATATCGTCATAAACAGATTTTAAACAATCATTATTAACAAATTCTTCATCGAGTATTACTTCGTAAGTGAAATCCGCATCGCCATTGTTAACAAATGCATCAAAGGCAAGATTGCCAAAGTCTATAGCATCCACAGACCATCGATTTGCTTTTTCATAATCATGCACATCCAAAGCTTTTTGGATGTTATTGTCGTTAGATATCCAACTTACTTGGATAGGGTCTAACTCCAAACGAGTTATAAGGCTATTGATCTTAAACTCCACAAATTCAGCAAAATCTTCTAAACCCATTTGCGACAGATTGACTTCCATTTACCAGATGATCTAGTTGCAACAATAACAAGCTCATTTTGATTAACAAGTAATTAAAGAGCCAAAGCCATAATTATCCATTGGGTGATTTCCTCTTGTAGATTTGACCAAGTTGCTTCACTAATATTATAGTATGTATCATCTTTTTATTTTTTTTCAAATTAAAGCCCTCCTAATTTTTGCCCAATTTCAACTTTCTTAACTAAATAATAGCCAAAATTTTTATCAGTTTCGATAATAAATAATTGATTTGCTTCATTTAATAGTTTATACATATCATTGATATTTTGATTTTTAAAATCTGCTGGGTATTTTAATAAGTTTCTCACATTTTTAGATTTTATTACAACGGGATTATTAGAGTCATTAATATTTTTATAAATAAGATTAAAAGCATTTGAATGCGTATTACCTTTAATTTGAATATCAGTTTTTAAATCTCCTTTATTATCAATAAAATAAGTTCGATACTTATGACTAATCTGCTCTTTTATTACAAATACTTGAAGCAAAAGAGTATCATTTTGATTATGGATAATATTACTTTCTATAGTGTCATCTAATAAAATATAAATATCATAATTTCTTGTTTGTGAAATGCAGAAATTTGATACAATTAATGCTGATAAAATTATTAAATTTTTCATGGGCAGTTTGATTTAGCAGTTTGTATTTTATTTCTAATATCTAAAATATACAATTGTTCTAAAGGATTTGTATAACTGCTAAAGTAACTTGAATATTCTTGAGTACCCTCTAATCCAATCCACGAAACTGCATTAGCAACTTCTTCTATCCAATTCGAAACACCAAATACACTTATTGCTTCATTTTTAAAAGCCGAATTTTCTCCATTCCAATTATGGCTATTTATTAATAAATCTTTTAACTTATCTTTATACGTATTTGTATCAAATATCCAGACATTAAACAAGTCATGTGTCCATTGTTCACTCAAAGTGTTATTTTGATTAAAAGCACATATAATTGCAATAAAGCGATCCTTTGCGTCTAAAGTATTTAAGTTTAAATTAATATAATTAATTCCGCCGACACAGACCACATTTAATATAGGTTCTCCACTAACATCATAATTTATTAAGCCCCAATTTTCTAATGAAGAAAACATATAAGCATGAATTAATTCATGCGAAAGAGTAACTTTTTTCATAAGGTTTGAAGAATTACTTTCTATAATTGAACTTGTAGTAATACTAAACTCTTGCTCATTGTCAGGTGACCCACTAGTTATTCCCCAATCCCCATTTATCGTTGTTCCAATTTTTAGTTCTAAAACACTTCTAGCATTATCGGAACTAAAGTTAGAAAGCATATCACTATAAAAGTTAGAGTTTGATTTTAACAAGTCATGAATACATTTAGTTACGGAATCCTTAAATGTTTCATCTATTATCACTTCATTCTCAAAATCCACCTCGCCATTGTTAATAAATGCATCAAAGGCAAGATTGCCAAAGTCTATAGCATCCACAGACCATCGATTTGGTGATCCATAATCATACATATCCAAAGTTTTTTGGACATTATCGTCGTTACCATTGAATATCCAACCCACTTCGTCAACTTGTTAAGTTATTTTGCTTGATTTTAGTACCCATGCCATTATTATGTAGATAATTATCTCGTTTTTTTATATTTGGCTCTAGCAATAGAATCAACCTCCTTACTAAAAGCATAAGCAACACAGTCACTAAAAATGGGTGTTTTTCCTTTTAAATCACCATAGTATTCATATGCCTTTATGTTTTTAGAATAGTCCTTTCCTAACAATTTTGCTCTGTTATACATATCATGAAATAGTATTGCTACTTCTCTCGAAGCCGTACTATTATATTTATTCAAAAGTTGACCAAACTCTTTATTCGTTTTTTCATCAATACAGCCGTATAGAACAGCATTCTTATATGCCATAACATAGTTCTCTTGAGTGTAAGGTTGATCTTTAATCTTTTGTGCTTTACAACTTATAAAAAAAAGTAATAAAATAATGCTACTAAAATATCTTAATTTAATTCCCATATCCTAATTGATTTTACACCACCTGGTGGCATTGTATATGCATTGCTAATACAAATACCGTTTATTATTGTATCAACATGCCCCGAATAACCAGCTTGCTGGTAACTATTATTTATTATAACATAGATTCCATTTTTACCGTTTAGTAAATTAGCAATTTTTACAGGATTATTTGCATCTACTCCTTCAAGTTTATGTGTAGTTTCTCCAAATTTATCAATCATAAACTTGTCAAATGAAACAGCATCAAGGACATAATTATTATTGTCTGCCCCTTTTTGAGTTCTTTGTAAAGCATTGTAGCGTAATACAGGAATTTCTACTCCTGAATATAATAAACCCCTTGAACCACGTATTGAACAAGCATTACTATAGGCGGTTGGTTGGTTTAAATGACTATTAAGTAAACTACCTCCAACTAAATTATAAACTTGACTTGTAGGCATTTCTGAATAATTACCCGACGCACCTAGTTTAGGAAAATTACTCAAGAAGCTACTAAATGTAGGCAATGCCTGTTGAATTATTGGAGTGTCATATGTTATATCTTCGGGTATAATTTCAAAAGGAATAGGTGTTAAATCAGGGTAATTTGAAGAAAACCAATTCTCATATTGTAAAAAGGAAAATTGTGAATTAACCCTTAAAAATTCAAAAGCAAGATTGCCAAAGTCTTTAGCTTCATCAGACCATCGCTTTGCTGATCCATAATCATATATATCCAAAGTTTTTTGGATATTATCCTCATCGCCATTGAATATCCAACCCACTTGGGTGGAATCTAATTCCAAATTATATATCACCTTATCGATTTTAAACTCTATAAATTCAGCCATATCCTCTAAATTCATTTGTGTTTCAGAAGTATCGTCAGGATCAGAAGGTATTGGATCTCCACCGCCAGCACCAGCACCACTAGGATCGCCTCCATCTGATGGGAATAAATCTGTACCATCTTCGCTGTCACCATCACAAAAACTGTATGTGGTTATATATGTGGTAGCTTTCTGATAACAGGAACAGCCATTTAAAAAATAATGTCCCACACAAGGACAAGGAACGGTAACTGTAATGGTTACATCATAACAGGCTCTAGAAGATATAGATGAAGTTTCTGTGTTAAGGTTTGAGCCATCGTATTTAGAATAATACACTTTCCCTCTTGGTTTGCTGTGTATCCCATTAATATTCTCAATAACCCAATCACTATCAAAGTTGTAGGATAAGATAAAAGCATTTTGTAAGCTATCTTTTTGTTCAATGATCAGGTTCTCGGTATCATATAGTTCATTTCCTGTCTTGATCCTTATGGTATAGGAGCTATAGTTATCTTTTTCCACAACATTTATGGTGTCGGATGTAATGATAAAATCGCTAGATGCATTCTTTGATAGAATACCATTTTTGCTAATTTTATCTGATAAATAATTATCAACTAATTTAGAAAATGTTTCGTCTGTTTTAATTAAATCATTAATAGAAATTCTTTTAAATACTGACGTATTATTCTCTATGGAATGAACAGGTTCAATAGGTTCTTCTTTTTCGCAATTCCACAGTAATAGGGGAACACCAAAGATCAGTATTCCAAGTTTGAATAAATCTTTAATCTTGTGGATAATTGGTGCTTGGTGCTTCATATTATAGAATTTTAAAGGGATTGAATATTTTACAAACTAACCCTATAAAAGTAGAAATTCTTTTTTACTTTTTGTTACGGGAAAACCACATTTTTTTTTAAAGTATTTTCTTATAAATTAATAGCTATCAACAAAAAACTGGGCTTCTTTCATCGATAAAAAAGGGTTTCAATTTTCTTTTAACGAGTTTTGTTTAGGCTTTATCTAAAAACAGCTTGAGCAATTTTCATCTTTCAGTTTAAATATTACTTTTAAGGTGCAATTAAGAAAAACATAACTCCTAATCGCTATATTAATTAGTATATCCAAAATAAAAAACCACTCTCCAGATAGCTATCTGGAGAGTGGTTTCGTTTTTTAAAAGATATGGCTTTAATTATATTAAGATACTGCTTTTAATTTTTTAAGAAGTGTTTTAGACAATTTTCCTTCGGCATAAGTCTTTGTTACATTTAATTTGGTTTCTCCACTTCCTGGAAGATTAAACATGGCATCTGTAAGCACCCTTTCGCATAACGAACGTAATCCTCTTGCGCCAAGTTTATACTCAACTGCTTTATCGACAATAAATTCCAGAGCACCTTCTGTTATAGTTAACTCGATATCGTCCATAGAAAACAATTTTTCATACTGCTTTACAATAGCATTTTTTGGTTCGGTTAAAATTGCTCTTAATGTTTTAGCATCTAAAGGATTCATATAGGTTAAAACGGGAAGTCTTCCTATAATTTCAGGAATTAGCCCAAAATCTTTTAAGTCTTTTGGTGTAACGTATTGTAGCAAGTTTTCCTTATCCAAAGTATCTTCATTATGAGATGCTTTATACCCAATTGCAGACATATTTAATCGTTTTGAAATAAAACGTTCCATACCATCAAAAGCACCTCCAGCAATAAACAAGATGTTTTCGGTATTTACTTCTATGAATTTTTGATCGGGATGCTTTCTCCCTCCTTTTGGTGGTACATTAACAACAGTGCCTTCTAATAGTTTAAGTAATGCTTGCTGAACTCCCTCTCCAGAAACATCTCGTGTAATTGACGGATTGTCGCTTTTACGAGCAATTTTATCTATTTCATCAATAAACACTATACCTTTTTCGGCTTTTTCAAGGTTATAATCGGCTACCTGTAATAAACGAGTTAAAATACTTTCTACATCTTCACCTACATAGCCAGCTTCAGTTAAAACTGTTGCATCTACTATTGCAAGAGGCACGTTTAACATTCTGGCAATGGTTTTTGCTATTAAGGTTTTACCAGTTCCTGTTTGACCAACAATAATGATATTGCTTTTTTGAATTTCAATATCATCATCTGTTTTTGTTTGTAATAAACGTTTGTAGTGGTTATAAACAGCTACAGATAAAACACGCTTTGTATATTCCTGCCCAATAACATACTGATCTAAAAACGCTTTTATTTGTGGTGGTTTTTTTAGCATTAATTCTGCCGAGAGATCACTTTTATCTATTTGTTTAGATTCTTCAATAACAATACCATGCGCTTGTTCGATGCAACGATCGCAAATATGTGCATCTAAACCTGCAATTAGTAAATTGGTTTCAGGTTTTTTCTTTCCACAAAATGAACATTCTAATTCTTCTTTAGCCATTATTTAAGTTATAAGTTCAAAGTTAATAAGTTCAAAGTTTTTATCTCTACTTAAACTATTTAATAAAAATAAGCTTTAGTTTTTTGTAAGTATTTCATCAATCATACCATACTTTAGTGCTTTATCTGCTTTCATCCAATAATCACGATCACTATCACTATACACTTTATCGTATTCCTGACCTGTATGTTTACTAATTATTTTAAATAACTCTTCTTTTAAGGTAATTATTTCACGAGCTGTAATTTCTATATCGCTCGCTTGTCCTTGTGCGCCACCCATAGGTTGATGAATCATAATTCGAGAATGGGTTAAACCGCTACGTTTCCCTTTTGTTCCTGCGCATAATAATACGGCTCCCATTGATGCTGCCATTCCTGTACAAATTGTTGCTACATCTGGTTTAATGAGTTGCATAGTGTCATAAATACCTAATCCTGCGTAAACGCTTCCTCCTGGAGAATTAATATATATTTGAATATCTTTTGATGCATCTGTACTTTCTAAAAATAATAACTGTGCTTGAATAATATTAGCAACATAATCGCTTATTCCTGTTCCCATAAAGATAATACGATCCATCATTAATCTTGAGAATACGTCAAAAATAGCAACGTTCATTTGTCGTTCTTCAATAATATTTGGAGTTTGACCAACAGGATACATACTACTTATCATTTTGTTGTAATACGTGCTGCTTATGCCTTGATCTTTTATAGCGAATTTTTCAAATTCTTTTCCGTAATCCATGATTTTTTTTGATGATATAAATTAAACATAAAAAAGCGCCAAATTCTATTGAATTCAACGCCTAAATATAATGATTTTTTAAAACTATGAATCGTAAACTTCTTTTACGAATTTATCGTAGGATAATTCTTTAGTTTTAAGGTTTGCTTTTTCTTTATATAAATCTAATAATTTTTGACTCACAAGTTGTTCAGATAATCGCTTAACCTCATCTTTATTAGATAGTACACGTGCTACAATATCGTCCAGTTCTTTGTCAGTTGGATTGTTTTGTCCAAACTGTGCCATTTGCACTTTAATCATTTCTTTTGAATGTGCTTTTAAATCATCGATATTAACTTGTATATTATAATCTGCCATTAACTTTCCTTCAATTAATTGGTAGCGCATACTCTTTTCTGATTTCTCATATTCTTCTTTTGCTTGAGCTTCGTCTATCGTTTCTTCTCCTGCTGTTTGCATCCATTTTTGCAAGAATGTTGTAGGTAAATTAAATTTTGTTGCTTCAACTAAATGCTCTGTAACATCATTCAACAATTTTTGATCGGATTGTTGAACAAATTGTTTTTCGGCATCTTGCTTAATTCTTTCTTTAAGTTCTGTTACAGAAGTAATAATTCCTTCCCCAAATAATTTATCAAACAACTCCTGGTCAAGATCTGCAAGTTCTCTGGTATTTATTTCGGTAATAGTAAAAGTGACTTCGATATTTAGACTATGAGCATCATCATGAGAAATTTTTAAAGTGTTCATAAAATCATGTTCATCACTAAAAAGTCCTTTTGTTTTTAAGGTAATAACATCTCCAATTTTAGCTCCGTCAAACTTTTTAGCGTTGACTTTTCCTTTAAATTTATCTAATGTTAATGTTACCGAATTATCGATTTGCTTTTCTTCATTTTTAAAAACACCTGTAAGCTCATCGCC
>CAYRVY010000036.1:0-11206 GCA_964427695.1 uncultured Flavobacteriaceae bacterium | reverse complement strand
AGTTGCCATTGGTTCAGCAATCAAAGCTATTAATGCAAACTTTAAAGATGGAATAGATGGGTTTGATGTTGAGATTGAAGAATTTGGAAATTGTTTCGGAACAGATGATTTTAAAGAAGGCACATCAGCTTTTTTAGAAAAACGGAAGGCTGATTTTCCAGGAGAATAAATTCTTCACAATCTGAAGTTTTTTAATCAACTCTCGATTTATCGAGTTTGTTAATAACCCTTTTTTATTTAACATTCTTCAATCCAATTAATACGTAATTTTAAGGTCATATCCACGCTTTTATTTTACTTTCATGAACTCTAAGTCTATACTTAAAGGGCGAGGTGCACAACGCAATGTACACAATCGTTTCTTCGAATTAAGTCACGAAATTCGTGAGGATTTTTTAGAATATTGTCAAAAGGAAGGAGAAGAAAGTGAAAAAAGCAAGACACTTTATCTGGAAGTATTTCCCAAAACAATTATCAATAAAGTAACGAGTCCAGATGTTGGTATGATGTATTCTATGAATCCTTACCAAGGCTGCGAGCATGGTTGTGTGTATTGCTATGCTCGTAATAGTCATGAATTTTGGGGCTTTAACGCTGGGTTGGATTTTGAGCGTCGTATTTTAATAAAAAAAGATGCTCCAAAATTATTGGAAGAACAGCTCAAAAAGAAAACTTGGAAATCCTACCCTATAGTTTTATCTGGAAATACAGATTGCTATCAACCAGCAGAAAAACGATTTAAAATTACACGTAAATGCTTAAAGGTATTTTTAAAATATAAACATCCTGTTGCTATCATTACCAAAAACGCATTGATTTTACGAGATTTAGATATTTTAATAGAATTAGCAAAAGATAATTTAATAGGAGTAAATATATCAATCACAACGCTGTCAGAAGATACCAGACGAATTTTAGAACCGCGTACTGCTACTATAAAAAAACGCCTTGAAACAGTTAATGTGTTGAGTGAAAATGGAATTCCCGTAAATGTGATGTTAGCACCAATTATTCCCTCAATAAATAGCCATGAAATTTTACCATTAGCAAAAGCAGCTTCAGATTATGGTGCAATATCGATGGGTTATACTATAGTGAGACTAAATGGTGCTATTGGTCAAATTTTTACAGATTGGATTCATAAAGCCATGCCAGACAGAGCAGAAAAAGTACTTCATCAAATAGAAGATTGCCATGGAGGAAGCCTTAACGACAGTCGTTATGGGACACGAATGCGAGGAGAAGGAAAAATAGCAGAACAAATACATGCATTAATGCATTTGGCAAGACTTAAATACTTTAAAAATAAAATGATGCCCAAACTAAACACATCGCTTCATGAGGAATATAAAAACAGACAATTAAAATTGTTTTAAAAACAAAAAGCGCATGATAGACGAAATTAATAATGGTTATCATACACAAAATATATATAATAGATGATGCTGTAGAAAGGATTATTAATATTGAATGCTTAAGTGATGAAGATTAACTCAACCTAACCTATTTAAAGATACTGTCTATAAAATTATGAGTTTACTAATGAAAACTTAAGAAGTAAAAGTCATTAAGCTTTATGAGCAAAAGCAAAAAGTGGCTTTAGACACCTTTTTTTATAAAGTAGTTAGAGTAATTTCTCAAACACTATTTTAGTCTGCCCTCTGGTATTTGTGTAAACATTTGTGATATCAAATCCATTTTTTAAATTTAATATCATCATAGCTTTATATATATTCATCGACTTTGTTCTTAATTTTTTAAAGCCATTGCTTCTTGCAAAATCTTCCTGAATTTGAACCATTTTTGTTCCGGAGCCTTGTTGTCTGTACTTTGGTAAAACGCCACCAATCCAGCTATAAAATATTTCTTTATTATAAGGGTAGCCAGCTTTAAATCCAATGAGTTGGTTATTAAGATATGCTAAAACAGATAATAGTTTGGTGTGTTCTTCTACACGCTTTTTGAAAAAATCTAAATCAGCATCCTCGAAAATTTCTGAATACATATTAACCATGTCCTTATAAACCTTATCATCAGGAAAACCACTAATGGCTATATAGTTAAAATTATCGTTTACCACCCCATTCAGCATAAAATTGTTCTAAAAACTGCTCCATATATTGATGGCGTTTTTCAGCTATTCGCTGTCCTGTTTTAGTGTTCATACGCTCTTTTAAGAGTAATAATTTTTCGTAGAAGTGGTTTATTGTTGGAGAGCTTGATGTTTTATACTCTTCTTTAGTCATATTAAAATTTGGATTGATTTCAGGATTATAAAGCTGTCTGTTTTTAAATCCACCATAGTTAAAACAGCGTGCAATTCCAATTGCTCCAAGAGCATCTAAACGATCTGCATCCTGAATGACATCTAATTCTGGAGAACTAAATTTTTGTTTTTCATTTCCACCTTTAAAAGATATGTTTTCTATAATTTTCACTATATGTTCAATAATTACACTATCTACATTGTGTTTAAACAAGAATTCACGCGCTATTTTAGGGCCAACAGTTTCGTTGCCGTCATGAAATTTACTGTCTGCAATATCATGAAGTAAGGCACCAAGAGCGATAACAAGCAAATCAACATTTTCCGTTTTTGCGATATGTTGTGCATTTTTGAACACACGATGTATGTGAAACCAGTCATGACCACCTTCAGCATTTACTAATCGTTCTTTTACAAAGGCGATGGTTTCGGAAATAATATTTTCATCCATAATAGTTTAAAAGTATAAATTCCATTCGGAAGCGAAAGGAATTTATACAATAAAGACATTTCATTGCCTTATAATTTTGGAGGTTCCACCCATTTAAAATGAAAAGAATTTTCAGGGATAACCATGCGTTCCGTTATACGCATCAATCTTGCAGGAAGTTTCATTAAGTAATCCCTTGCTTTTTCTGCTTCGTCATTAAGACTTGTAATTTTGTCAATTTCCCAACGTTTAATTAATTTCTCTAAAATATCCACATAATCTTTTGAGGTATAAATGCCAATACGCTGGGCTGTGTTAGAAAACTCTTCAAAAGCAGTACTTATTTTGTTGCCAGATTCTCTTAAAAAAACTGCTGGCATAGTAATTTTTCGTTTCATCATATAATAAAACGCCATCATCATTTGGCTTGGATCCACTTCAAAAATACGTTCTACAAATTCGCTATAAGCATGATGATGTCTCATTTCGTCTCCAGCAATAATTTTACACATTTTAGCGAGTTGTTTATTATTTTTTTGTCTTGCAAATTTAGCAACACGATTATGCGAAACATAAGTTGCCAATTCCTGAAAACTTGTATATACAAAATTTTTATAAGGGTCTCGATCTGTGCCAATATCAAAACCATCTGCAATGAGATATTGTGTGGTCCTTTCTATTTCTTTCATATTTACTCTGCCAGAAAGATATAGGTATTTGTTTAAGACATCTCCATGTCTGTTTTCTTCAGCAGTCCATTGTCTTATCCATTTAGACCAACCGTTATTTTCTAACTGATCGATACCTTCTACATCCATTAACCAGGATTCGTATGTTGGCAGTGCTTCTTCGGTTATCATATCTCCAATTAAAACCACCCAAAGGTCATAGGGTAACTCTTTTGCTAGCTCGCGTATTTCTCTTACATCTTCAAAAAAACTGTCTTTTTCTGAGTTTGGTAAAAAATCTGTTGGTTGCCATATGTCTTCAACTGGGATAAGATATTTTTGTATTAAAGAGTCAACGTCTTTTTCTAAAAACTGCATAACTTCCAATCTTACATTTTTTAATGACATATTATTTTTTTATAGATTTATATGATTTTTAATAGTGTTTTCAATACTATTAATCAGTTTTTCTTTGTTTGTAAAATTAGCAATTTTTATGGGCTTATGCACTGTAAATGTAATATGAGTTCCTAAACCCATTGGAAATTTTCCGTAACGTGTCGTTTTCCAAGAATTATTAATGGTTATAGGCACTACGGTTGCTGAAGGAATCGCTTTAAATAAGGTTAACAACCCAAAAGATTGAAATTTTTTTGGAACACCATTTTTACTACGAGTGCCTTCAGGAAAAATAACTGCAGCATATTTATTATTTTCTATATAAACTCCAAATGCTTTAATTGCTTTAAGAGACTGAATTGGTTTATTCCGGTCTATTAATAACGAACCACCATGGCGCAAATTATAAGACACACTCGGAATCCCTTTTCCCAATTCTATTTTGCTTATAAATTTTGGATGATGTTTCTTCATAAACCACGATAATGGAGCAATATCATTCATACTCTGATGGTTTGCAACGATAATTAAAGCCTCATTTGTATTTATTTTATAAGGAATGATAAAAGTAAATCGCGTTCCTAAAACATGCAAACAACGCATTAAGAAAAGGTTCATTATATCCACACTTTTTTTAAGAACAAGATACCCGAAGAAAGTATAACTAATCCAAAGTATAGGATGAAATACCACTAAGGTTAATCCAAAAAGGAGGTAGTAAATAATGGTTATTGGATAAGATAATAGTTTGAGCATTAGAAATTAGAATGGATTCATTAAATAACTCAAAAATAAATATTAAATGTGCATTATGAACTAAAAAACCACGTAAAAATACGTGGCTAATATATTTGTTGTCCTTGCGAGGAATGCAATGACGTGGCAATCTGTTTCATTAAAAAGATTGCTTCACTTTGTTCGCAATGACGTATTAACAATGTTCATTATAAGCATCTACAAGATTTTCAGCAATCAATTCTGCCGGACGACCTTCAATATGATGACGTTCTAACATGTGTACTAATTCACCATCCTTAAACAATGCCATACAAGGGGAGCTTGGAGGAAACGGAATCATATATTCTCTTGCTTTAGTTGTAGCTTCACCATCAACACCTGCAAAAACGGTTACCAAATAATCTGGATGTTTTTCGTTTTGTATACTCATACTAGCAGCTGGACGTGCATTAGCCGCAGCACAACCACAAACCGAATTTACAACAATTAAAGTTGTTCCTCCTTTTGCTATAGCTGTATCTACACTTTCTGCTGTATGTAATTCTTCAAAACCAACATTGGTTAAATCTTCCCGCATTGGTTTCACTAATTCTTCTGGATACATGTTTTTAAAATTTACGTTTATTAAAATAGATTACAAAGATAAACAATTGTGTAACAAATTAACGATACTATCAACTAACAAATATTAATTTACTCAGAAGGGTTACATTAAAATATATAGGACTTCGTAAACCTAACTTTAAGATTATAATTTTTCTTATGAAATTTTTAATCGTAGGTTTGCGCATAATTAAAATCTATTACAAATATGAGTTTTTCAAAGTGGATTGGAGCATCTTTAGGCTGGTCGTTTGGTGGACCAATAGGAGCTATTATTGGCTTAGCATTGGGCAGTATGGTGGATGGAATGGCGAAAGGAGAAAGAGGCTCAATGTCGAGACAAAGACAGCAATCACGTACACAATCTGGCGATTTTGAAATTAGCTTACTTATTTTGTCATCAATTGTTATAAAAGCCGATGGCAAGCAAGACCAACGAGAATTGGATTTTGTACGGCAGCAGTTTGTAGGTATGTATGGTAAAGAGCGTGCAAACAATGCCTTTAAGTTATTTAAAAGCATAAACAAACAGACCAATATTTCTACTCGTCAAGTATGTTTACAGATTAAGCAAATGATGGGTCATCCTGCTCGTTTGCAACTTATGCACTTTTTGTTTGGTATTGCTAAAGCAGATGGATTAGTAACAGAAGATGAAGCTAAAACAATACAAACCATAGCAGGTTATTTAGGGATTGGCACTCTTGATTTTGAAAGTATAAAAGCTATGTTCTATAATAGCAGTGATAATGCCTTTAAAATTTTAGAGATATCTAAGACTGCTACAGATAGTGAGATTAAAAAAGCTTACCGAAAAATGGCAAAAAAATACCATCCCGATAAAGTGATGCATTTAGGTCCAGAACACCAAAAAGGAGCCGAAGAAAAGTTTAGGCAAGTGCAAGGTGCTTACGAGCAATTGCAGAAAGAGCGTGGATTTTAATGGATTAGTCATATCCTTGCTATAAAAGTAAGGATCTCATTATGTTAAACCAGAAAATTTATACAGCTTAAAGATTTTAGAAGTATTCCTTTTAAAAATAAGTACTAAACCCAAATAACCAAGACGTTTTTTTTGTTGCTGGATTATTTAAAATGTCTTTTTGCCATTGGTAGCGGTAATTTAATCTAAACACTGTTTTTGCCGATGGTCTAAAACTAATAGCTGGTGTGATTGCCCATAAATTATCTCCAATATCTGCGCCTGTTTCGTTAAATGTACCTACATTCCAGTCAACAAAATCAAACCGAGCAGCGAGGTTTAAGGTGGCATTATCCCAATCCAGAATTTTTCTTTTTAATATAGGCTGTACGATATCTACAAAAGCACCAACCTGTTTCGAACCATATTGTTGTGTAAATGTGCTTGGGACATCGACTTTAACAAAAACAACCTCTCCTACAATGTATGTATCTGTTTTTTTAATTGTTGTTTCTATGTCTATGGCAAAAACATCCAAACGTCTTTCTTGGTCAAGCGTAAGACCGTCTTCTTCAAATTTATTGTAAACTCCTCCCATATATGAAAACCCAATTTCTCCTATGTTTCTGTTTTTAATGGCTATTTTTCCAGTAAAAAGAGCTTTCCCACTATTGCTCTCTTCAAAACGCTCTTCATTTTCTTTAGCTGCAGGAAGAAAGGTTTTGTTCTCTTCATTGTCAATAATGCTATTATCAAATCCATTGGTTAGATATGTTTCGTAACCAAAAATCCAATTTCCTTTGTGTGCTTTTCCATATAAGCCAAATCCGGCATTAGACCATGTTGCCGGAAGTAAGTTTACTGCAACATCAGGGCGCTCAACAAATTCCCAATTAGGGCCATCGTGGTTTTGATTAAAAGCACCAATAGGGTTCATGATAATTCCTCCTCTAAAATTAAAAGCAGTATGTAGTGCTACATCTAATGCAGCGAATTCGATTCCTATTTCTTTTGTTCCGTCTTCAAACTCTATTTCCGATAGAAAATTAATTCGTTTGCTAATAGATGCAGATATAAATATAGTGAGCCTTCGAGCTTGAAAAGATAAGCCTTCCTTTACCCCTTCATCAGAACTATATATAGAATTTGCTTCCAGATAACCACCCAAAGCCACAGGCATTTTTTTAAAGGATAGAAAAGGGCGATTATAAACGGCGTCCATATTTAAAGACACTTTAGAGGTATCAGTAGCTACTCGAGAAACTAGAGGTTCGGTTTGTGCTTTAATTGTTCCGCTTACAGCAAGCAGCATGACACCTAATACTAATTGTTTTGGATTAAGAAATGTAAATATGTTCATTGTCTGTTTCTATTTTAAATGTTTTTAAATCGGCTTCAGCAGGTCCTTTTAATACTTTTCCGCTTACTGAAAACTCACTGCCATGACAAGGGCAACTATAGATACCACCACCTACATTTAGCTCACAAGCTTTGTGTGTGCATTTTAATAATGAAGCGATATAAGTATCTTCTTTAATCTTATAAATACAAATTGGGAACGCTGATTCATCTGGCTTCACCAAAACAAAGGGGCGATTCACTTTTCTATCTTTCTTAACCTTCCAAAATTCAGATTTGGCGATTACTAATCGATTTTCATTGTGGCTAACTGTAGCGTAGTAAATTGAACCACAGGACTGTAAAACAGAACCTGCTAATGTGATGCCCATAGTAGTGTAGCAACAGGATTTAATGAATTTTCTACGTTCCATAACTACAGAGATTCAAGAAATGCAATGAGCTGTTGTTTTTCTATTTCAGAGAGTTGTGCATAATTAGTTTTAGCTTGTTCGGCTTCACCACCATGCAATAAAATAGCAGCTTCAATACTCAAGGCGCGCCCATCATGCATTAAAAAATAGGAACCACCTTGTGCGTCTTTAGACAAGCCAAGACCCCATAATGGAGGTGTTCTCCATTCATTTGTTTCTGCGAATCCTTCAGTATAGCCATCATTTAGTTCTGGTCCCATATCGTGTAATAATAAATCGGTATAAGGATGAAATTCTTTATAAGATAACACTTCAATTGGTGAGTATCCTGTATTTAATGTTGGCATATGACAGGAGGCACATTGTATTTGTGAAAACAATTGTTCTCCAGCAATAACTTCTGGTTTGTTTTCATCTCTACGAAGTGGCACCTTTAATGTTTTAAGATAAAAAACGACATCGTTTACAATTTGTGTGCTTATTTCCGGATCTACTTCTAATCCACTAAAAGGATCTATTGGCTCAAATAGGGATGTAATTCCCATATCCTGATTATAAGCTCCTACAGTTTGATGAAGCAAATCGTAAGTTGCTCCTTTTTTCCCAAATCGGGTTATATATTTATTGCCTTGTGAAATACTGTTAGGTCTAAGTGTAACATAATCAGGAATAGTATTCCAATGTGGTCTGCCACTAATACCATCTCCATTAACATCATTTGGATCTGAAAGCGCAATAAGGTCTGCATCGCTTACGGCATCTAAAAAACCAAGTCCTGTAATTTGAGGCGCTATTAAATTGGTAAATGTAGCTCCAACAGGGAGTTGTTCTGGGAGGTAGCCTGGAATCGCCTTGTGTTGAAGTTGAGGTCCTCCCATATCAAGAAATTGATTTCCCAAGGTGTCAGGCTGCCCAAAACGGGTAAACCTCACAAAAGGAGAGCCTTTACCATCGCCTGGGTGACAACTTGCGCATTGATTAGAAACAAAAATCGGTCCCAGTCCTTTTTCAATAGTAAAGACATCACCAAAAGCCACGTCTCCATTTAAAAATTGAATTTGCTCTGTTACGGTAAGCCCTTCAATAGGACCATCTAAAAGCTCATTTTCATTAGGCAGAGGCGTCATAGTATCTTCGCAAGAAAGCACCAAGACAAAACAAAGAGCACTATTTAAGAGTGTTAAAAAATTAGGCTTCATAATATCTAAATATTTAATAATAAAACAATTAAAAATTATTTTATACTTATTGTTGTTAAGCGCGATTAACTAGTTTCATCAACAATTGATGATTTATTATTTTTGCAAATATAAACTAAAAATTTAGACACACCTAAAAAAATATTTTTATTTATATAAATAACGTATATTTGCAAAAACAGTTTTGAAATGGTAACACTATCAGAAGAAAATTATTTAAAAGCCATCTATCATTTAGGCAAACAAGGCAGTCTCGCAATAAGTACAAACACCATTGCTAATAAGATGAGTACAAAAGCATCTTCGGTAACAGATATGCTAAAAAAACTAGCCGATAAAAAGTTAGTTGATTATAAAAAATATCAGGGTGTTTCACTAACCAAAAAAGGCAAAGACATTGCTTCTAATGTAATTAGAAAGCATCGTCTTTGGGAAGTGTTTCTTGTAGAAAAGCTCAAGTTTTCTTGGGATGAGGTACATGATATTGCCGAACAGTTAGAACATATAAAGTCTCAAAAATTAATTAACGAACTGGATGCTTTTTTAGGGTTTCCAACAACAGACCCTCATGGCGATCCTATTCCAGACAAAAACGGAAGAATTGTTAAAAACAACGCTGTTAGTATTTTGGAAATAAAAACCGGGAATGAAGGTGTTTTAACACATGTTAAAGATTCGTCAGATGTATTTCTAAAATATTTAAACAAAAACAATTTGGCTTTAGGCGATAAAATAAAAGTAATAGATATAGAGCCATTTGACAATTCAGTTAAAATTGAAGCCAAAGAAAAACAAATGATTATTTCAAAAAATGTGGCTGGAAATTTATATTTAAACCTTTAAGATGAACACATATAACCCTGTTTACGCCTTAGTGTTATTTTTTGCTGTTTCATTTTTAATTTATCTATTATTTAGATCAGGAAAAGGGTGGTTTTGGATTGTTAAAAACAACTTAAAATCCAATGAAAAAATAGTTATAGAAGATGTTTTAAAACAATTGTACCACAATGAAAATTCAGGAAAAGAAGTTAATGTAAACAGTTTAACAGGAATATTAAAGTTTAACAATAGTATTATTGTTGATGTTATTGAAAAAATGTCGATTAATGAATTAATACAATGCGATGGAGATGTTTTAAAATTAACAAATTCAGGAAGAGATTATGCTTTACGTATTGTAAGAGTTCACAGGCTTTGGGAGAAGTATTTAGCAGAAAAGACAGGCTATGATAAATCGGAATGGCATGAAATGGCAGAATCTAAAGAGCATGAGTTAAACCCTGAAGAAACAAATTTATTAGCAACACAATTAGGAAACCCAATATACGATCCACATGGTGACCCAATACCGACAAATTTGGGGAAAATAGCAGATGTTAACGGAGAGTTTTTGTCGGCTATGGCTGTTAATTTTATTGGAAAAATTATTCATATTGAAGATGAACCTGATGCAATTTACAAACAAATTATTGCCGAAAACATTCATATAGGATCTCAAATAAGAGTAGTTGAGAACAATAAACATAGGGTAGTTTTTTATGCAGAAGGGGAAGAGTTTATATTGGCTCCAATAGTTGCTGCAAATATTACTGTTGCTGGTCTTGAAAAAGATGAAATAATCGAAGAAAATATAGTAAGACTATCTAGCTTGAAAGAAAATGAATTTGCACATATTTTAGGAATATCAAAAGAAAGTAGAGGAGACAACAGAAGACGATTATTGGATCTAGGTTTTGTAAAAGGCACAAAAATAAGTATTGATTTGATGAGCCCTATGCGAAACCCAACAGCTTACTTGGTTAAGGGAACCTCAATTGCTTTACGTAAAGATCAGGCGTCTAAAATACTTATTAAAAAAGATTAAAATAATGGAGAATAAAATTAAAAGTGCTTGCGATACCTGTACACATTTTAATGCAAAAGGCTTAAAAAAATTAGGAGTGAATACTAATAATTTTGATTTTGTTGTAGCATTAGCTGGGAATCCAAATACTGGCAAAAGTACAGTTTTTAACGCTTTAACAGGCTTGCGTCAACATACTGGGAATTGGCCAGGTAAAACTGTAGTTAGAGCAGAAGGTGCTTTTGAGTACAATTCTCAAAAATTCAAATTAGTAGATTTACCGGGAACATATTCTTTACTTTCCACTTCACAAGATGAAGAAATAGCACGAAATTTTATTCTGTTTGGGAAACCAGATGTTAC